>JBFLZU010000066.1:0-4593 GCA_040756155.1 Nitrospirota bacterium
TCCATGTAGAGTCCCTCCTGCCTGCATTGTTTGCGCAGACAGGCCTTTTCAGAGGAACTCTAACAAATCAATTTTTAAAAGAACTATTACTTGCTTCTTCAGCCGAAAATTCGGGAAAGTCTCAAAAATTACAAATTGAAATATTTATCATTTTGTTACTTTTTTCTTGACAATTAAATATAAAATTGATATTTTTTGAATTGTTGTAATGAGAGATGAAGTAGCACAGCGTATCAGGAAGTACCGCAAGAAGGCAGGACTCACCCAGGAAGCACTCGCAGAGAAAATCGGGTGCAGTAAGACCCGAATCGCCCTCCTCGAGCAAGGTAAAAGAGGTTCTAAACAAAGGCTTCTTTACAGTCAGATTGCAGAGGTATTGGGAATTCCTGTATATACCCTATTCCGTGACGAAGATGAAGCAGAAAAACTCCTCTTAGAGCCATACAAGTATATCAGAAAAAAATTAAAGGAATCCTCTATACCACCAGAGTTTCAGGAAGAATTAAGCAGAGAGATGTTTAATTTTGTCAGGTGGAAGCTAAACGACATAATTACAAAGGTCAAAGAAGATAAAAAGACCAGGAAAAAGAAGCGTGGAGGAAAGCAGAGATGGTGACCTCTGATTTCATCTTTGAGATATTTGAGATAAAGACACTCCCGGTTCCGATCTGGGATATTATAAAATACTTTGGATTTGATGTTCATTATAGTAGATGGGAAGGGTATCCGTCTTACAGTTTTTACAATTCAATCGTCCTTAACTTAAATTATGAGCCATCTGTCTTTGGGCTCTGTGCTGCCTATGAACTCTGTAGGCTGATAAACGATACCAATAAATGTTCTGAACACTTGAAAGGGATTATAAATCCTCACGAGATGGCAAAATACATGAGTATCAATATCATGTTGCCTAAATATTTACTATTTAGAGAAAGGAGTATGCCATTAAAAAATCTCTCAGAAAAATGTAATGTTCCTTTCAGGGTGATGGGCATACGGGCAAACGAACTTCACAGATACAGGGAACTTAAAGGGATACCTTACTGGGCTGGTGTAGATAATAGAAGATACAAATTTGATAGAACAGACAAACAGGAAAAGGAGCCCTTTAATATCTTTTTTTAAAAGATGATAACGCCCTCTGAAGAGGATTACATCAAGAATTATGCCTATGTACCAGAACACATCACAGGTTATGTCATTGCCGTATCACAGGGAGAACCCCTTCTTTTAGGAGATTACCTCTGTTATGACAGAAAAGGATACCTCATCTTCGTTGGTTATCCTTTAAATAAACCTTTTGAAGAAAAGGAAATGAACAAAATACTTGATACTGCAATCGAACGATTTAAGCCCGATCATATAGCCCTCATAGCCCCAGCGTTTTCAATATCACGAGAAATCTACTATAGGAGTGAGTCTGACTGCTATTATAAACTTGACCTTTCTAAACTCCATGTCCATCAGAAATTGAGGAATATGATAAAACGGGCGTCCAGAGAGTTGTATATTGAGAGGAAGCAAGAACTCAGGAATGAACATATACAATTAATTTCCGAATTTTTAAACACTCACAAGGTTGACGAGGCCACTCAATATATCTTTGAGAGGATTCCAGAATATGTTTCTTCTGTCCCAACAGCAGAGGTCTTCAGTGCAAGGGATAAGGCTGGAAGACTGGTCGCCTTCGATGTTGCTGAATTTAGTGCTAAAGACTATGCTTTTTATATGTTTAACTTTATGTCACAGCATGGCAGCGTGCCAGGGGTATCTGATCTTCTTCTCTATGAAGTGATAAGGACTGCTCAAGAGCAGAGGAAGTCATTTATCAATTTAGGTTTAGGAATTAACGAGGGGGTTACATTTTTTAAAAAGAAATGGGGAGGTGTTCCCTTCCTCCATTATGAATTCTGCCTTTATCATCCTAAATATAAAAGGCGATTAAAATCCCTTTATGAAAAACTTTAGTATTTTAATGTAATTTGTTTTTTGTAATTTGTCATTATCAAACCTGTTTGGTTCTGGCTTGTATAGGTCTGGATATGATTAAGGATATTCTAAAACTTTTGAGGCACCAGATGTACCCCCTTGGCAGAAGCAAGCCCTTCTCTGCATGGCAGATTGAACTTACCACAAGATGCCCACTTAGATGCAGGATGTGTATAAGGGAGGGGATAAAAGACTGGTATAGCGGTGATATGAATATTGATAATTTTAAAAGACTCCTACCTTATCTTAAAGATGTAGAGACAGTAATTCTTGAGGGATGGGGTGAATCATTACTCCACAAAAATCTTATCGAGGCTATAAGATTGGTAAAAGAAGAAGGTTCTGAGGTTGGATTTGTAACAAGCGGGAAGGGATTAAACAGGGAGTATATCACTGAACTGATTAACGCAGGTATTGATTTTATAGGTTTTTCTCTTGCAGGTAGTTCAGCAAGCACACACGAATCCATAAGGGTAAATTCTGACTTTGGAGTCTTTCTGGAGAACATAAAAACTTTTAACGAGGTCAAGGTAAACAAAAAACTCAGAAAACCAAAACTACACATCGTATACCTTATGCTCAAGGACAATATCTTTGAGGTTTCTGCCCTGCTGGAGCTTGCAAAAGAAACTGGCATCGAAGAGGTTGTCCTGACAAATCTAATTCATGTGACTAATGAATGGCAGGAGAAACAGAGGGTGTTTAAATGTAATGAAGTAGGAAATAAAACAATTATGTCTCAAGTCTCATTTTGTCACCCTGAACTTGTTTCAGGGTCTAAACGAGAGATGCTGAAACGAGTTCAGCATGACAGAGTAGAGGGATCTTCAGATGAAAAAAGGCATTACGAAGAAATTCTTAAAGAGGCAGAGGTGAAGGCAAAAGAATTAAAGATAAAACTCAGGCGACCTTCTCTATCACCAGACGATGTCCCTGTGTGTGAAGAAAATCCCCTGAAAAATCTCTATATATCAGTAGATGGCAATGTATCACCCTGTGTCTATCTATATCCACCAGTTCCTTCGCCATTTAAAAGAATATTCTGTGGCGATGAGTATCAGATCGAAAAGGTTAGTTTTGGAAATATCTTCACGGAACCCCTCCACACTATATGGAATAAGAAAGGATATATCGAATTCAGGGATTGCTTTATATCTAGAAGAAAAAAGTTTGAAGAAATGTATTCATATCTCCTGAATTTGGACAGTCCAAAAAGATTCGAAATTATGCCCTTACCAGATACTCCTGAGCATTGCAGAACATGTCATAAGATGCTCGGTATATAGCCTCAAAACTATTTCTCTAAGCAAGAATTTTGGTTAGATATCTTTTCGTATATTCAGGAAACTTTTTTGAGAGTTCTCTAAGTTTCGATATCGAAAGTTTCGACATATCAATCTCATCTAAATCCATAGATGATTTCCCCCTTGATACAAAATAGACAAGGTCAAGAAATGCCTTTTCAGGTCTGGCGATATATATCCCACCAGCAATTTCATATCCCCAGAACAAGTCCTTTTTTAGTTGTCTGAACTCTATATCTCTGCCTTCGATCGTAAATCTCCTCGTTTTTCTTGTAGTAGCAAAGGTCAAGGTGTAAGGAATGAGGGTTAGAATCCCATACCTTGAGAGTGCTGATTCGAAGGATAGATAATTTGGCATGTAAAGGGAGGAGGCTACTTTCTCAATAGAAGGTGTTTTTGAGAAAAGACGATAAGCGCCATAACCGATCCTCTCCAGAATGCCTCTATCGGCCAATCTCTTAATCGTCACATAAAGGTTATTCCTTGATAGACCTGTTATCTTTTCAAGGTCTGATATGGAATAGAATGGTTTGTTAAAGCCTTCCAGTGCCTTTATAAATTCTATTGTTTTCATGGTCTCAGATTATCTATTACAGCCCAGAAATCCTTTGGCAGGTATTTTCTTAGCTCCCTGACAAGCTCTTTTTTAGAAATTGATATGGTTTCAGGTGCATAGGTTTTTTTTAGTTTCTGGCATATATACCAGAGGTCAAAAACATCCTTTGGCTTTGCCCTATCCGCAATACATGTAAGTTTATCTTTATAGAGTTGTTCAAGGGTAGATACCCTACCGAGGCATTGTATTGTTGAGAGCGGAGACGAAATAAGCGACAGTTCTGATTTGTATCCTCTTTCACGCCTTTTTGATATTTCAATCTTTATCCTAAAGGGTGACGAAAGATAGCCTTCTGTGATTTTAATCTCACCGAGATATGTGTAGTATTTCTCTTCTAAGTTTGTGATCGAGAGTTCAGAGTATGGAGAAACGATCCTTTTGATAAGAGGTTTGAATTTAACCTTTAACTTATCCTCTGTTAGAGAAAAGTCAAGGTCTTCAGAAAATCTCGGTGAGCCGTAAACAAACCTCAGCGCAGTCCCACCTTTAAAAATGATGAATCTGCCTTCTGGAGCGTCAAAAAGTCCCTTCAGTATTACAGTCTCCCAGAACTCTCTGACAACCTGTGCAATATCTATCCTTAATCTTTTTGATAAATTTTCTGCTAATTCTCGTTCCATATTTCTTAACAAAATTGTTAAGTTTTATGGAATTATATCTGACGCTTAGTTTTTTGTCAAGATA
>JBFLZU010000066.1:4693-15770 GCA_040756155.1 Nitrospirota bacterium
ATAAGTTATCCTCCTTCCTGCCTGCATCTTCTTCCTCAGGATTGCCTTGATAACTTCCATTGAGAGAAATACAACAAAACCGAAGGCGAGGATTATCCCGAGATCAGAGGCTGATGGCTTGAGTATTCCAAAAGCATCACGCACAGATGGAAGCTGGATCAATACAGTAACCAATGTCAACTCCCATACAATAGCTATAAGAAGCCACTTGTGAGGCGGTGCCTTGAAGATGCTGTATCTCATTGAACGGAAGTTGAGGGCAATGATGATCTCTATGATTATAAACAGGAAGAACATCTCTGTCCTCGCATGTGTTATGTCAGTGAGCTCGTGGAAGAAGAGATAGTAGAAGAAGGGTATTTCAATAAATAGTGCCAGCAGAATGAATGCCCTCACATCCCAAGAAAAGACACTTTCCTTTGGGTCTCTTGGTGGCCTCTCCATGATATCAGGATCAGGTGGAGCAATCCCCAAGGCAAGTGCGGGGAGTCCGTCGGTCGCTAAGTTTATATACAATATGGCTGCTGGCAGGAGGGGTAAATATTCAGGACCTAAAACCAAGACCACTCCTCCGATAACGACAACCTCTGTAATGTTACATCTTAAGAGATAGGTGAGGTATTTCTTTATGTTATCGTAAATCCATCTACCCCGCTCAATAGCCTTAACAATGGTCGCAAAGTTGTCATCACTCAGAACCATATCAGCAGCCTCTTTTGTTACCTCGGTGCCTGTAATACCCATGGCCACTCCGATATCGGCGTGTTTGAGTGCAGGTGCATCATTAACACCATCACCTGTCATTGCGACTACTTCACCTTTCTTCTTCCACGCCTTGACTATCTTTAACTTATCCATTGGAGATACCCTGGCATAGACGGTTACCTTATCCACAATATTCTCAAATTCCTCATCAGACATCTTCTCTAACTCTTCGCCTGTCAGAACTATATCGCCTTCTTTATAAATACCGATCTCCTTTGCTATGGCTACTGCTGTCAGTTTATGGTCTCCTGTAATCATTATAGGTTTGATACCCACCTGTTTACACACATCCGTAGCCTCTATTGCCTCTTCCCTCGGTGGGTCCATCATCCCTGCAAGACCGAGGAAAATCAGGTCATGTTCAATGGCATCTTCAACACATACTGTTTCCTCTGGAAGTTCTCTATAAGCTATTCCAAGAACCCTTAATGCACCCTGGGCCATTTCTTCATTTACCTTTAAAACCTTAGCCCTTTCTTCCTCTGTCAGGGCTCTCGCTCCATTTCCATCGGATATACGGGAGCATCTTTCCAAAACTATCTCTGGAGCTCCTTTCATAAATGCCATTCTTTTGCCATCCTCCATCTGATGGATAGTAGTCATGCGTTTTCTCTCGGAACTGAAAGGTATCTCCTCTATCCTCGGGTTTTCAAGCCTCATCTCAGACTGATGTAAGCCTGCCTTTGCTGATGCCACAACGAGGGCGCCTTCGGTAGGGTCACCTTTGATGAACCATTTACCATCCTTTTCATCCAGGTGTGCATCACTGCATAGGAGTCCTCCCTGAAGAAGTAATCGAAAAGATTGATTATTAGTTACATTGACTATATCAGAGCCTCTGAACTCCCCCTCTGGTGCGTAGCCAACACCTGTGACCTCTATAAGTTTGCCCCCAGTAAATATTTTCCTTACAGTCATCTCCCCCTTTGTTAGTGTGCCTGTCTTATCTGAACATATCACTGTGGTGCATCCGAGGGTCTCGACCGCCGGCATCTTCCTGATAAGGGCATTTCTTTTAGCCATCTGATGCATACCTATTGCAAGGGCGCCAGTAACAATGGCTGCCAGTGCCTCAGGCACCGCTGCCACTGCGAGGGCTACTGCAAACATCACCATGGTTATTATAAATTCAAGATCAATCTTGCCACCTAAAGCCTCCCTTACTACGCTTATTCCTGCAACAAGGAAACAGATGCCAAGAGCAATTATACCAAGCCATTTGCCAATCTCTTCTGTCCTCTTTTCAAGAGGGGTCGTCTCTGTCTCTACTGTAGTTACTTCCTCAGCGATTTTACCAAACTCTGTACTCATACCTGTTGAAGTAACCACAGCCTTACCCCTGCCGTATGTTACTGTAGTGCCTGTGAAGACTATATTTTTTCTATCACTTACACGCATATCCGCAGGTAATGGTTTTATGTCTTTACCTACAGGAACGGATTCTCCTGTAAGGGGTGCCTCATCGCATCTCAAGGAATGGTTCTCGACCAACCTCCCATCTGCAGGGATCTTATCTCCAGCTTCGAGGAGTAATATATCACCAGGGACAAGTTCCTTTGAAGGAACTTCTTCTTCCCTGCCTCCCCTCAAGACTGTTATGGTAGGAGAGAGCATCTTCTTTAATGCCTCAAGTGCCCGCTCTGCTCGATATTCCTGAATAAATCCCAGGACAGCACAGAAGACAACTATTACCCCTATGATGGCGGCATCCACAATCTCTCCGATAAGTGCTGAAAGCACAATGGCTATAAGAAGGATGATAATCAGGATATTTTTGAATTGATTTATGAAGATAGTGAATGGTGAAATCCTCTCTTCTTTTTTTAGTTCATTATAGCCATATTTTTCAAGACGACTTCTAACCTCATCCCCAGTTAAGCCCTTATGGAGATCAGTATCCAGTTCCTTTAAGACCTGTGCTGCCTCTATCGAATGCCAGACTACCTTTCCCATATAAACACCTCCTGTTTAATTAATTTTACACACCCCAACCCCTCTTGTTAGAGGGGACTATTGGGAACATATCCCTTTTCCTCTTCTTCCCCTCTATTTACTTTATTACTTGATAGGCATAAAATCAATATGAAACCGCTCTATTAGTTATTTATTATTTTTATTTTTGTATTTGTTGTTTTTTGTTTGTATCTGTCAAATGAAGGGGGGAGGCGAAGCCTCCCCCCTTCTTCCGTTACATTTAAAAACCCTGAAGACTCTTAACTAATTGATCTCCTTCCTTATTAGAATTGAGTTGCGAACAGAATACCACCGAAGATTAAATAAGCAAGGACCAGCGTCCAGAGGATATTAAGTGCCTGAGCGCCAAGGAATGCTACTGCAGGCTTTCCACCACCCATTGCTAAAAGTTCCTTGAACTTCGTCTCAAGCCCTATGCATAAAAAGGCGAAGGTGAACCACCAGCCCCTTAAAGGCGATGTAATCTTTGTAACAGCCTTAGCATCTGCCTCTGCCATAAAGAAGGAGAATACAAAAGAGGCGATGATGAATCCTACCACGAACTTCGGGAACCTGAACCATATCTCTGCGATACCTGGTTTTTCACCAACCTCTTTCCCTTTGAAAGTAAACCAGACTGCCAGCAAGAATGCAGCCGCCCCAATTAACACATTCTGTGCCATCTTCACGATAACCGCCACTGACATTGCCTTCTCACCAGCTATAGCACCTGCTGCAACAACTGCCCCTGTCGTATCAATAGTTCCACCTATCCATGCGCCAGCCACTGCATCGGGCATACCAACTGCCTTTGCAATAATAGGCATAAGTATCAGCATCGGGACTGCACAGAGTAGAACCAGAGAGATTGCATGGCTTACCTTCTTCGGGTCACCCTTTACAGCACCTCCTGCGGCTATCGCTGCAGAGACACCGCAGATAGAGACCGCAGTTCCGAGGATGGAGGCAAACTCGTCATCAAGACCGATTTTTTTCGAAATCCAGAAACAGGCATAGAAAACAACCACGATCATCAGAATAGCCTGAAGCATCCCATAGACTCCAACCTTCGCAATTACGCCAAAGAGCACCTCTGCACCCAAGAGGACAAGTCCTATCTTGATGAAGAACTCAGTCTTTACAGCGGTCTTGAGCCAATCAGGCACACCAATAACATTGCTTATAAAGAGCCCGACAAGGAGTGCCCAGAAGACAACCTCAAATCCGTAGTAAGCAAGTGTAGAGTTTCCACTGATGAAAAAGGAAAATGCCACAAGGATCCAGACGATAGGGAAACCCATAGTGAAGTTCTTTATAGACTCTCCCATAAGAAGCATTCCTACTCCAGCAAGGACATAGAATCCTATAAGTATATACAGGGCATTCTTCAGATTACCAGCCGAGAGAACCTTCCCTATGGTATTACCAGCAGGACCCTTGATGTCTTTACCGAGTTTCTCCCCCTTCTTTTTAAGGTCCTTATCCTTTGCTTCCTTTGCCGCCTTCTCGAGTTTTCCAGCGGCATCTCCTATAGCCTTTCTGTCCTTTGCATCGAGGGCAGACTTAAGTGTTACTGCAGATTTTTGAAGGGCCTCTTCACCCTTTGCCTCCGCATCCTTTGCGAGGGATTCAACCTTTGTGGTAAAGCCTGCAATCTTGCCTTGAAATGCACCATCAGTCATCCACTTCCATCCTGGAAGTTTGATGGTAAGTCCAGCCATAAAGATGATCAGGATGAGAAAACCTATCCATACAGACATCCAGTCATCCTTCCTCCAGAGGGTAGTCCAGTCAATTCCTTGTTTTTCTGCCATATCCTAAAACACCTCCTCCCAAAATCAGATATTAAAACGCAATATTAAAACGCAGTACACCCTTTACCCTGGGCTTTAATTAATCCCTCTTATCACCTCCTTTCTCTATTTTTCATTCTATCATAAAACTATGCTTTGTCAAGTTTCTGTATCTTTACTTCTTCTCTGCTGCCTTCTTCATCTCCTCAAGCGCCTTTATCGCCTTGTTTACCTTCACAAAGTCATACCAGTTCTCGTTAGCAACAGGATATTTTAGATTGCTACCGTAAACTATCCACGAGTCATCATAATTGGCAGGGTCTTTAAAGCCCATCAGCCTCAACTGTAAATATGTAAGGGTAGAGCGGGTTCCTGTCTGGCAGTAACCAATTGTCCTTTTGTTTTTGTCGAGTTTTCCAAAGAGTTTTCCGAGTTCGTCCATCGAGTCAATCTTACCTGTCTTATGGTCGTAGGTCTCTGTATGGGATACATGAATCGTGGTATTAGGGATGTATCCACCTCTGAGTGCCCTTATATCAGCACCCTTATGTTCCTTCTCTGTCCTTGAATCTATAACCTGCACGCCCTTGACCTCTCCCTTTGCTATCTTCGCTATCTCAGAGGTAGGAGCGATCCTGCTTTTTACAACCTTTGCCTTGTATGTTGCGGCAGGGTGCTTCTTCTCAGCCTTATCAACGGGCTTGCCAGCTGCCTGCCATGACTCGATACCACCATTCATGAAATGCACATTTTTGTGACCGAGATACTCAAGTATCCAGAATGCAACCGATGCAGAGGTTATGTGTTTGGCATCGGAATAGACAACTACATGTTTATCTGCACTTATACCAGCACTACCCAATATCTTCTCAAGGTCTGCTGTCTTCTTTACCCTCGCAGTAGGGTCTCTGAGAA
Organism: Nitrospirota bacterium; assembly: GCA_040756155.1. Taxonomy (NCBI): domain Bacteria; kingdom Pseudomonadati; phylum Nitrospirota; species Nitrospirota bacterium. The sequence goes on from JBFLZU010000066.1 coordinate 10,120, forward strand.
TCTTGGAACATGGTCCACCGAGGCTTATTGCCCCAGAAATATGACCAGCGGCGTAAGCCTTTTCATCCCTGCAGTCAATCACGACCCAGTTGGGCTTGGCTATATTGTCAGCAATCATCTTAACATCTGCCAGTAAAGCAGGATTTGCATAATCTGCACTGAAGGCTGAAGGGACTACAAATAGTAAAGCGACAAACAATACAACAGACAACTTAAAACCTTTCATCCTCTTCATTATTACACCTCCCCCTTAAGTGATAAGGGATAAGCTTACCCCTTAATCCTTAAATCCTTTAGGACGTTAGATAATTTATCTATCTAACGTCCTTTAATCCTGACGATCCTTCACTCCTAACCTAACTTTGAACCACCTCCTTTCCCGATCAAAGAAGTCATCAATTAAAGGGGTCAAACCTATAAAAGATACATTCTTCCCCTGCCATATATCGGTTCAACCCCTAAAAAGAATTAAGCAATAATAATGCCATAGAGAAAGTCACAGAAAAATAAGAATTTTTTATTATTGGCGAAGGTCTATTGTGTTCCCGAATGAGGACAGAATTGAAATAATGTTCCCTTAAGGGAACTTAATCCACACCATAATCCTTCAGTCTTTTCCAGAGGACCTTTCTGCTTATTCCGAGCCTCTTTGCTGCTTCTGTCTTTTTCCCCCCTGCTTCATTGAGGGCTTTGAGAATCCTCTGTTTTTCAAAATGCCTGATACCTGCCTCAAGGGTGAGGTTCTCAGATATGCTTAATATCCCCTCCCTCATACTTGAAATCTCATCTGGCAGGTGGTTGGTTTCTATAACTCCATCCTTTGATAATACAACTGCCCTTTCTATAGCATGTTTTAGCTCCCTTACATTTCCCGGATAACTGTAAGACAGAAGCATGTCATAGGCAGTCTGGGAGATCTTTAAATCAGGCTTAGAAAACTTTTCGCCAAATTGTTTTAAAAAATGCTCTATCAGATAGGGGATATCTTCTTTCCTTTCTTTTAATGGCGGGATCGTTATCGGAATAACATTTATCCTGTAATAAAGGGCATCCTTGAACTCTCCATCCTTTATAGCCTCTTTAAGACTCCTGCTTGTAGCATAAATACTTCTTACATTGACCTTGATGGGTTCGCTACCACCTAATCTTACTACGGTCTGATCTTCGATAACTCTAAGGATCTTTGTCTGAAGCGCTAACGGCATATCACCTATCTCGTCAAAGAATATACTTCCTCCATCAGCGAGTTCAAACTTGCCCTTTCTCCTTTCAATAGCACCCGTAAAGGCACCCTTTTCATAGCCGAAGAGTTCTGACTCAAGGAGGGTCTCAGGAATAGCAGCACAGTTTATTTTTATGAATAGTTTGTCCTTTCTCGAACTGAGATTATGGATAGCGTTTGCCACGAGTTCCTTTCCTGTGCCACTTTCACCCTGAACGAGCACAGGGACATCGCTCTTTGCAATAGAGGGTAGGGAATCAAAAATATTCCTCATGGATGGACTCACGCCTATAATGTTTTCAAAATCTCTTTTTTCTTTGAGGGTTTCTTGAAGACGGCTTAGCTCAAGTTTGAGGGTATGAAATTTAAAGAATCGTTCTATCGTCACTAACAGTTCTTCATTTGAAAATGGCTTGGCAAGATAGTCAAACGCCCCATCTTTGATTGCCTGGACAGCGGTCTTCACATCAGAATAGGCAGTGATTATTATTACACCAGTTTCTGGGGAAAGAGACTTTGCCTTTCTCAGTATCTCAAGACCATCATGCTGTGGTAGTTTTAAATCAGTTATAATCAGGTCGTAATTACCATTTTCAATTGCAGTAAAACCCTGTGACCCATCCTCACAGAGGGTAATATCATAACCTGAAGAGGCAAGAAAATGGCTCATCCCAAGTCTCATGGATGGTTCATCTTCGATTATGAGTATCCGCTTCTTCATACGAAAATGCTCCTCCATCCGTCATTCCGTGCTTGACACGGAATCAAGTTCTTTTATCTTCTGGATTCCCGCTTTCGCGGGAATGACACCGGAGAGGATAGGCAATTTCACAGTAAATCGTGTTCCCTTCTCAGAGGTCTCAACAGCTATCTCACCTTTATGCTGTTCGACTATTGCCCTGCTAACAGTAAGACCGAGTCCTGTCCCTTCTCCAACATCCTTGGTCGTGAAAAATGGGTCAAAGATGTATGGGATTTCCTCCTCAGGGATTCCTCTCCCTGTGTCAGCAACAGATACCCAGCAGTACCCACCATTTACAGTAGACTCAATAGTCAATACCCGGGGGCTTCCATCCATCGCCTGGATAGCATTTATTATCAGATTTAAAAATACCTGCTCCATCTTGTTAGAATCAATCATCAGTTCGGGGATATCTTTAGAGAGGTTTTTAATAAGCGTAATCTCCTTTTTTGTGATAAGATACTCAGAGAGCCTGAGCACATTTTCTATAATCTTATTTATAGAGCAGGGTGAGAGCTTTAACGGAGCACTCTTTGAAAAATCAAGAAGTAGTTTCACTATATTCTGGATCCTGTCGAATCCTGAATTGACCAACTCTATATGTTCTTTCTTCGTCTCTTCATCCATCTCTATTGTAATAAGGTTATTGAAACAGAGTCGTATCCCGCCAAGTGGATTATTGACCTCATGGGCTATACCTGCGGATAGTTGTCCTAATGCAGCCAGTTTTTCCGTTTTCATTATCTGCTCCTCAATCACCTTTCTCTCTGTTATATTTTTAACATAGTGAACCACACGGCTTACCTCGTTAGAGTCGTCAAAGATAGGATAAAAATGGACGGAGTAATGCTGTCCATCCTGTGTTTTACAGTCTCCATAAATAGCCCTCTTTTCGATTAGTACCTGTTCAAGAATACATGCAGAGCAACGGCTATCATCCTGATGGGCTATTTCATGACATCTTTTGTTTAAGACTACAGGAGAACCTTTTAAAATCCATTCGCGGTATGCCTTGTTGCTCATAATTATAGAACACTCAGGATTGACCAGAGCAAGAGGGTCGCTGATACCATTGAAAATGGACTGAAGGGTCTCTATATTTCTTCTCAGGTCATCCTGGGCAGCGGAGAGATGAGATGCCATTATATTGAAGGATGACATCAGGCTACCTATTTCGTCACTTCTGTCACTCGGTATTTTTTTGCCTAAGTATTCTGTTCCATCGGCAATCCCTTTGAAGACATCAGATAACTGTTTGAGGGGTTTACTGACCATCTGCCAGAATGTACCATGTAAAATTATAAGTAGTAAAAATAAAATAGAAACACCAAAAATAAATGAGTCAATTGCTGCTCTTCTAACACCTGCTATGGCAATATCGAGAGGAACAGCTACAGATTGTGCACCAACTACCTCCCCTATCTTATATCCAAATCCACCCTCAGTACTATACCTTTTTATGAGTCCCTTTGGTGCTTCAGATGGATTACCATGGCACTGAAGACAGCGTTTTTCTCCAATCACCGGCTCCACTCTGATAAGGTATTTTTGATTCCCTGATTTAATTATCTCCTGCCATTCTTTTTGATCCTTGTTGTTTTTAAAGAAGGCGATCATCCTGGAGTGAAAAGGATTCGCCTTATTTTTGGGATTGCGTGGATTCTCCGATACCCTTTTATAGGTATACTCACTTACCTGGAGATTAAAGTGTCTCATGACCTCGTTAGTTACATAGGTGGTTGACATTGCCTCAACAACGAAATCGTCATGGGATTCTACTTGATGAAGGAAATTAAACATCCTCGGACGCAAGGTCTCTCTTATATAGTCTCCTACTGCCTTTGTCTGAGCGAGGATGATCCTCGTCTTCTCCTCTGCATCCTCGATGACCTGATTCTTCATATAATAATAAAAGAGGAGAGAGAGTAGGGCGCAGAAGAATAAAAGAATAAGGGCAACGCTCAGGCTGAATTTGGTGCTGAGTTTAAGTTCACTGATTTTCATTAATCAAAATATATCACAAAAGGCAACTTGATACAATAGTCAAGATGTTAACAACTTCGCCTCGACATCTGCACTGCTAATTTTATGGCTTCAAGAAGACTGGTTGGGTCAGCCATCCCCTTTCCAGCGATGTCATAGGCAGTACCATGACCAACAGATGTGCGGATGATGGGCAGTCCGAGGGTGACATTTACCGCTTTCCCGAATGCGAGCATCTTGAGTGGTATAAGTCCCTGGTCATGATACATTGCAACAATTACATCGTAGTCTCCCTTATATGCTTTATGAAATAATGTGTCAGGGGGGAGGGGACCTGAAGCATCAATCCCTTCTTCTTTTGCCAGCGCCACCGCAGGCAGGATTTCTTTTCTGTCTTCCTCGCCAAATATACCACCTTCCCCTGAATGCGGATTCAAACCACAGACAGCTACCCTCGGTCTTTCTATCCCGAAATATCTCATTGAACTGTGGGCAAGCCTTATCTTCCTGAGGACATCTTCTTTCTTTATGAGATACGGAACATCCTTCAGCGGGACATGGATTGTGACGAGCACGACCTTAAGATTACCACCGACAAGCATCATGCCAAAATCAGTAGTGCCTGTAAGTTCAGCGATAAGCTCGGTATGACCCGGATAACTGTATCCTGCCATCTTCAGGGTCTCTTTGTTAACAGGTGCGGTCACAATGGCTGCTATCTTCCCCTCAGATGCAAGTCTGACCGCTTCCTTTATATAATCTACAACCGCCCTACCAGCCTCTGCCTTAGCCGTTCCAAATTCGAGCAGAGAGGGACTGTAGTTCTCAATATTATAGATTATACCCTCGAAGTCTAAGGAGACTCCAAGACGGACTGATATTTCATTCATAATTCTCATATCCCCTATGACCACAGGATGGCATATATTCCGTATCTCTGAAGACAGAAGGGTTTTTGTAATAATCTCAGGACCGATGCCGTTTGGATCACCTATCGTAATCCCGATGATAGGCTTATTTTCCATTTTTTCTTTCTTTATGTCCGTTGATCAATCAACGAGGAGGAACCTCGTTGTCTACCTCTTTCGGTGCAAAAAACATCTCTGCATTGAAGGTCCCGATGATTACCTTCTTAGGACATCTCGGAACACATATACCGCAACCGATACATTTTTCTCTGTCAACCACATGCATCTTCTTTATCTCGCCAGAGATGGCATCCACAGGACATATCTTCCGACAGATAGCACAACCGTTACAACCTTCTGTTATCAGAGCCTTTGTCCTCTCAGGTATATAATCCATTATTGCATTTGTAGGGCATTTTGTCACACAGAGACCACAAGCCCTGCATTTATCAAGGTCTATCCTTGCGAGGTTGTTTTCCATTACAATAGCCTCAAATGGACATGTCTTTACACAGATGCCACACGCAATACAGCCAACATGACAGTATTTTTTGACAACAGAACCTTTGTCTTTTGAATGGCAGCGGACTATCACCTGTTTTGATAGTGGAAGTATCTCTATTACCTTCTTCGGACATGCAACAGCACATTTCCCACAGCCTGTGCATTTAATCAAATCCACTTCAGGCAGATCATCTTTTGTCATTGTTATAGCATCAAAAGGACATACAACCGCACAGGTGCCATAACCGAGACATCCGTATATACACGACTTATCCCCACCACCAGCAAGGAC
>JBFLZU010000066.1:15870-21397 GCA_040756155.1 Nitrospirota bacterium
TAATCAAATCCACTTCAGGCAGATCATCTTTTGTCATTGTTATAGCATCAAAAGGACATACAACCGCACAGGTGCCATAACCGAGACATCCGTATATACACGACTTATCCCCACCACCAGCAAGGACTGCAGCCCTACAATCCTTAATTCCTTTATATACATATCGCCTTGTTGTATGACTTGTGGCACCCTGACAGAATACTCGCGCAACCACAGGTTCGACTTTCTCTGCAATCTTACCTGTAATCTTTGCTATAGTCTCAGCAACAGGTGTTTTGCCTGGTGTGCAGAGGTTTGGAGGGACATCAGGTCTTAATGCAACAGCCTCTGCATACCCCTGACATCCAGCATATCCGCATGCTCCACAGTTTGCACCTGGCAGGACATCCCTAACCTTCTCAATGATAGGGTCAATTTTTACAGCAAACTTTGCTGCAGCCAGAGCTAAACCCAGTCCAAAGATAATACCAATCAGTCCAAGAAAGGCGAGGACTAATACCATCAATTCTTTAAGGTTGATTGTTATAGGTTCATACATAATTACAACCTCACCAATCCTGAAAATCCTAAGAATGCAAGCGCTATCAAACCTGTAAGCACAAAGGCTATGGGTAATCCCTGAAATGCCTTTGGAACATCTGCAAGTTCAAGTTTCTCTCTAATGCTTGCCATTATTACCAGTGCAAGACTGAAACCTGCCCCTGAACCGAATCCTAATGTAATACTCTGTAAGAAATTATATTTTTCATCAGCATTAATAACCGGAACTGCAAGTATTATACAGTTGGTGGTAATTAAAACAAGGTATATACCAAGTTTATAATAAAGCACAGGGCTTATCTTCTTGAGGATAGTATCAGTAGCCTGAACAAATGCAGCAACAATACCTATAAAGATGACTATCCTTAAGAAGGTCAAATTCAGAGGAATCATAACAAAGTAATATACAATCCAGCTCAAGGCAGCACTTATGACCATAACAGATGTAAATGTAATACTCATCCCGATTGCTGTCTCCATCCTCTTTGAAACACCGAAGAAGATACAGAGACCAAGGTATCTTGCGAAGACGAAGTTATTGATTAACGCTGATGCTATAAATATCGTGCCAAGGTCCTCTAACATCCTTACCCCTTAATCCTTAATCCTTAATCTTTAGTGGCTTCCATGTGCATGCATTTCCATATGCACCTCTTTGCCACCTTCAGTCCCGTAAAGTTTTCTCTCAATCCAGTTAAAGAATGCCATCAAAAGTCCAATAACGAAAAATCCACCTGTTGGAAGAACCATTATTAACATGGGTTTTGTAGTGGTAAACGATATGCCGAATAGACCTCCCTGTCCTAAAAGCTCTCTTACCATTCCTATAACAATGAGGGCAAGCATGAATCCAACACCCATGCCGAATCCGTCAACTGCAGAGGGAAATACCTTATTCTTGCTTGCAAACAGTTCTGCACGGGAGATTATAATCGCAAATACAACAATAAGTTGTATAAAAAGACCCATCTCTTTGTAAGCTGCCCTTGAGTATGCTGCCATAGTCATGTCAGCAACACTGGTGTAAGTAGCTATTATAAGGATATACGCAGGAATCCTTATCTTGGGACTGATGAAATTCCTGAATATAGAAACGGTTATATTCACCATCGTCATAACAAACAAAACAGCGAGCCCCATAAGAAATCCGTTCCTTACGCTTGTGGTCACAGCAACTGCAGGACAGAGACTTAATGCGAGACGGAAGACAGGGTTTTCACCGAATATCCCATTTTTAAAGATCTTCCAGTAATCTTTTGACATCTCATGTCTCCTTTCCGAATTGTCATTTTTCTATCTATACCTTCTTCTGCTCGAGTCTCTCCCTTAATCTCTTTATAGCCTCTTTTACACCTTCAGTCACTGCCCGGCTCGAGATTGTTGCCCCGCTTATAGCCTGTATCTTATCCTCTGTAAAACCCTTAATCACCACAAGCTTTTCTATTGTTTTACCTTTAAATTGATCTTTAAATTCCTTTTTTTCTATCTCATCACCGAGCCCCGGTGTCTCACCATGTCCGAGTATATCTATCCCTTTAATCTTATAGTCTAAGTCTACTGCGACAAGCATCTTTATGAAACTTGAGTAACCTTTTCCAATAGCCTCTGCTATATAACCTATTTTCTCATCACCTATCTTGCACACATAATAATCCTTCTCCTTTTCATGGATTATTATCTTGCCTTCTTTCTCTATCTTCTCTGCCTCAGGAAGTATCCTTCTAAGCGCCTCTTCCTTCTCAAGAGCCTCTTTATATAATTTAACCGGTTCTGTTGTAGCAAATGTCCCTGTAAGGATGAACCCGGCAATAATGCAGACGATAGTGAGATTTATCGTAATCTTCGCTATGTCTCTCATTTACTTTCCACCTTCTTTAACTCTTACCAGACCGAATTTCTCTGTTTTAAATCTACGGTCAAGCATCGGTGTGAAGCAGTTCATCAGTAGTATAGCATAACAGACACCTTCAGGATACCCACCTTTAAGCCTTATAAGCACAGTAATCACTCCTGCTCCTAAACCGAATAATATCTGTGCCTTTCTCACAGATGGGCATGTCACATAATCGGTTGCCATATAAAAGGCGCCAAGAATTAAACCACCTGAGATTAAACTCAGCAAGGGGTCGCCTGTAAAAAGCCCATTTTTACCTCCAAATATCCATGTCAATACGGCAACCGTCCCGAGAAATGACGCAGGGATGTGCCATGTAATATATCCTTTGTAGATGAGATATGCTGCCCCGATTAAAAGTGCAATTATTGATGTCTCACCGAGAGAGCCCGCACGATGACCTATAAACAATTCTGTATATAAATTGGTCTTATCTCCAAAGACCTCGATTAACTTACCCATGCCCTCCTCCTTGAGTATGGCTAAAGGTGTAGCAGTGGTCTTTACATCCAGTCCAGCCATTATACCACTCGGCTCATACCATGTAGTCATAATCCTTGGCCAGCTTGCAAGGAGGAATGCCCTTCCCATAAGGGCAGGGTTAAATATATTATAGCCGAGCCCACCAAATATCTGTTTTGTTATGGCGATCGCAACAACATTACCAATCACAGGTATCCAGAGTGGAACGCCTGAAGGGAGGTTAAATGCCAGAAGTAACCCTGTGATGAATGCACTTCCATCACTGATTGTAACTTTTTTCTTTGATAGTCTTTGAACAACCACTTCTGTAGCCACTGCACTCAATATACTTACAGTAATAACAGCAAGCGCCCTTATCCCGAAGTAATAAACAGACATCAGGAACGCAGGGATGAGCGAAATGTTCACAGACCACATTATCTTTGCAACGGTCTCTTCACTCTGAATATGCGGACTAACACTGACTAATAATTTAGGTTGCTCTGCCATATCAGCCCTTTCTGCTTAATTCTAATTTTGCCAGTTTTATAAACTGAACAAGCGGACGCCTGGCAGGACAGACATATGCACATGTCCCACACTCAAAACAATCCATGCAGTCATACCCCCTCGCCTCATCATACCGCCCCTTCTCTACAAGAATACTGATTATAGAGGGCTGAAGCCCCATAGGACAATAATCTATACATCTTCCACATCTTATGCACGGACCGTATTCCTCAACACTAACCTCATCTGCAGATAAAACCAGAATGCCTGAAGTGCCCTTAACCACAGGGACATCAAGTGTATACTGGGCTATTCCCATCATTGGTCCACCAGCAATAACCTTTCCTATCTTACCATTGAGGCCACCACACTCCTCTATCAGATGAGAAAACAGCGTCCCAATCCTGACCCTGAGGTTCTTTGGTTCTTTTATCCCTTTTCCTGTAACGGTTATAACCCTCTCGATAAGCGGTCTTCCAAATCTTACTGCATCATATATAGCCTTTGTGGTACCAACATTATGCACTACCACACCGACATCCATTGGTAACCCACCTGCAGGCACTTCCCTGTTCAGTATAGCCTTTATGAGCATCTTCTCTGCACCCTGGGGATATTTTGCCTCAAGTGGAACGACATTTATGTCAGGTTCTGGGGTCCCCAAAAAGTCTTTTGACTTTTTGTGGTGCTCCTTTGATGCAGTATCAGTCATGGTCTTTATGGCATCAGGCTTGTTCTCTTCAATACCTACATAACCTTTTTTTACTCCGAGTATCTTCATCAATATCTTTAGTCCATTTATTATTTCGGATGGGTTTTCGAGCATGAGCCTGTGGTCGGCAGTTAGATATGGCTCACACTCCGCACCATTTATAATTACTGAGTCTATCGGCTTCTCTTTTGGTGGGCTCAATTTTACATGTGTAGGGAATGCAGCGCCTCCAAGCCCGACTATACCAGCATCTCTGATGATTCTTCTCAGATCTTCCAAAGGAAGATTTATATAATCTGGATTCTCTTTTAGACCATCAACCCATTCATCCATGCCATCCTCCTCGATGACAACAGATATCACATCCTTTCCTGAAGGATGGGGAAACTCACCGATAGCAATCACCTTTCCACAGATAGAGGAATGGACAGGTGCAGAGACAAAACTATCTGATACCCCGATAACCTGTCCCCTTTTTACCTCATCTCCAATACTTACAGTTGAATTGCAAGGGGCACCGAGGTGTTGACTGAGTGGGATAATAACCTTCTCAGGGATTGTTGCGTTTATGATAGATTTGTTTTCAGTAAGTTCTTTGTGACTTGATGGATGAACGCCACGCTCAAAAGTGGCTACCTTCATTCATTTCCTCTCATTTCCTCCGAAACAACATTTATTTTTTGGATTCAAGGAGGCTTCTCACTGCCTTCATGAACTCGCTTATATCCTCGAACTGTCTATAAACAGAGGCAAATCTTACATAGGCAACACCGTCAAGGGTATGAAGCCTTTTCATCACAGCCTCACCTATCAATGAACTTGGAACCTCCTTCTGTGATGATTCCATCAATTCTTTTTCTATCGCATTAGTGAGATTTTCAAGGTCTTCAATACTTATCGGTCTCTTCTCGCATGCCTTCTTGAGACCTGTGAGTATCTTCTGTCTGTCGAAGGTCTCCCTTCTCCCATCTTTCTTTATTACCATTGGAAGTAGTTCCTCTACCCTTTCGTATGTGGTAAATCTCTTCTCACAGGAAGGGCATTCCCTTCTCCTCCTTATTTCTGCACCATCCTTACTCTCTCTTGAATCTATGACCTTTGTCTCATCGTGGCTACAGAAAGGGCATCTCATATAATTATTGGATACTGTTCACAAAGCCCACTAACCTTTCTCCGAACATCAGAAATCACGGATTCCCTATTATGGTTATCCAATACCTCAGATATTAACATGGCTATTTCTTTCATCTGTGATTCCTTCATCCCCCGTGTAGTAACGATAGGGGTCCCTATGCGGAGACCACTGGTTATAGCGGGTGGTTGAGAGTCAAACGGAATTGTATTTTTATTGGCTGTTATACCTGCTGACTCAAGTGCCTTTTCCGCCTCCTTACCGGTTATCCCTTTAT
>JBFLZU010000067.1 GCA_040756155.1 Nitrospirota bacterium
TGCTTCAGTATGGTCTTGGCTCTGCTGTTCCTTTTATATTGTTACTGATACCGCATCTCACCATAAAGAGGGCATTTATTGCATCAGTACTCGTCCTCTTTGGGGTCTTTATGATGAGATGGGATGTAGTCATAGGCGGTCAGTCCTTCTCCCTCACTTACTCAGGATACATGAATTATCGTCTGCCTATTATTCCCCACGACTTAGAAACCATCAAGGAAGGACTTTTGGGTATGATCTTTATACTTGGACTGCCATTTGTATTACTGTGGGTCTTTTCTAAAATATTCCCACTGTTTCCAAAGGAGTAGATGATATATAAACTTGAAGTGAACTTTATTGCCGAAATGAATATCTGAAGGGAGGAAATAAAGTGGATATAGATGGTCTTAAACTTTATGGTCTCTGTCTTGGAAGATTAAGGTATCAGATAGGAGTTGCCAGATCAAGAGCAAAAAAGGAGCCTCTGAATGGCAGGATTCTCTTAGAATCCTATAACACAGGTGATATAGACGATATCATTGATATCCTTGAGTTATATGATGTTGAAGACAAAAACTATGAGACACTTATAGAAAAATTAAAAGAACTGGCAGATGATGTCTCTCTGTTTATGAATGAGACTGTAGAGTTCGGATTCTCTGACGAAGGTTATCTGTGTCTTTATTTGAAAACGCATTAAAAATTAAAAGAGGAGGTAAATCATGAAAAGAAATAGTATCTTAGTGATGTTAGCAATTGGGTTATCTTTTGTTTTTCTGTTGCTTCTAAATGCCCATGCTTCTGAGCCTGATTGGGACAAAATCAAGAATACAAAGATTACCCTCTTTTATCCAGGTCAGGCATCCTATGAGTTTTTAGTCAGCCCGGCTCATCCAGGCGCTAAGGCAGTAGCTGGAAATGAAATGAATTGCATTATTTGCCATAAAGGAAAAGAGCCTGATCTTGCTAAAAACATTCTCGCACGCCGGGAGCCAACACCCATTGCTAGGAAAGAACCTACAAAAGAACTCTCTGTTAAATCAGCCTATGATGATGAGTATATTTATTTGCGTTTTCAATGGAAGGCAAAGGAAGCCTGTTTTCACCGCGCTTATCAGGTCTTTGATGGTAAAGAGTGGAAGAAACAGGGAGGTATAGACCGTCCTTACAATGAATCAAAAGGTGTTCCAGCACAATATGAAGAACGTCTGAGTATCATGATTGATGATGGGAAAAATCCCGATTTTGGAAAGAGAGGATGTTTCATTACATGCCATAATGATATGAGGAAGATGCCCAATGCACCGAAAGAGTCTGAAGTAAAGGCTCATCCTGTCCTCGGTGATGCAGGGATGAAGAAAAAAGACATAAGAAAGTATATCTCTGCCTCAAGGACAAATATGGATTCAACTGGTGGATGGGCAAATATAAAGTCCAAAGAGGAGATAGAGAAATTGAAATGGCAGGGATTATTTCTTGACCTTCTCCAGTGGCGTGCAATGAGGAGTAATCCCTTAGGGTTTCTTGATGATGGCTATGTCTTAGAATATAGATTGTTTGACAAAGATGGGAAATTTATGGAAGGCAACTTTGATAAGGACAAAAAACAGCCAAAATATATGTTCGATGAAAAGAAGGTTGGAATGAAGGCATTCCCATACGACCAGATTAAGAAACAAAAATACTACTATATAAGCAAGGATATAGCAGTTCCCTTTGACCCGAACGCAGGCTGGGAAAAAGGGGATGCCGTTCCAGACCCCATTATATTCTTCCCACAGGATAACACATCCTCTGCTAAGGGTGTATGGAAGGACGGGCAGTGGACAGTAGTTATAAAAAGAAAGTTAAACCACGGTAATCCAAAGGAGGATAAGATATTAAAACCTGGTAATATTTATACTGTAGGATTTGCAATCCATGATGACAATACAACACAGAGACACCATTATGTCTCTTTCCCCTTAACTATGGGCTTTGATTCTCCACAAACCGACATTAATGTAGTTAAAACAAAATAGTCAGAAAATCTTCCCAAAAATGGGACGGTTCTATTACCTCCCGTCCCATTTTTAACACTTGCATATACCCTGAAAAAGATTTAAAATGTAAATATGGGTAAGATACTCATTGCAGTCTGTCTTTGTCTGTCTATTATTGGCTGTAGCAAGGCAGAGAAACTATCCTCCCAAGAAACATCACAAACGCAAAAAAGAACTCTTCTAATAGGACTTATCCCTGAGCAGAATATATTCAAACAGATTGAAAGATATGAGCCAATTGCTGATTATCTCTCTGAGAAGATAGGGGTAAAGATAGAGCTAAAAATCCTTCCTCGCTATGGAAATATCATTGATAATTTTGTTTCTCTGGGATTAGATGGGGCATTCTGGGGGAGTTTCACCTATGCTCTGGCTTACAACAGACTGGGACTTGAAGTGCTTGCAAGGCCACAGTTACTTGATGGTTCATCTACATATCATGGATTAATCTTTGTAAGAAAGGACAGTGGCATAAAAACAATAAAAGACTTGAAAGGGAAGAGATTCGCCCTTGTGGACAAGGCAACAACTGCCGGTTATCTCCTTCCCATTGCATACTTTAAAAAACACGGAATTAAAGATTACAGGAGTTATCTTAAAGAGACCTATTTTTCAGGAACCCATGAGGATGCGATCTACGATGTCCTTAATAGAAAGGCAGACATAGGCGCAGCAAAAAACACCGTATATCACAGACTTGCAGATAAGGATATCAGGATAGTCAACGAACTGGTCATCCTTGAAAGGTCTCCTAATGTGCCAGAGAATGGTCTGGCAGTTAGAAAAAACCTTGATGAATCCATTAAAAAGAGACTGAAGGATGAACTATTAAACATGTATATAAGCTTAAAAGGCAGAGAGGTGCTGAAAAATTTCGGGGCACAGAAATTCATCGAGACAAAGAACGAAGATTATGAGCCTGTTTTCAAATATGCCAGGGAAATAAGACTGAACCTCGCCACCTATGATTATATAAATGAGTAAATCCCGTTAGAAAATAATTTTCTAACGGGGCGTAGCTTTCTAACGGGATAAATGAAGAAAAAAGTCATTATAGGTTTAGGTATATTTTCCATTATTTTCCTCATAGGTGGGATATATATAATCATATCCATCGAAAAAACAACCTCAAATCTTGAGGATATCCTGAGACTCCACCAGGTTGAGCTAATGAGGGAACATCTATTGTTACGGCTTAAAAGGGTGCAGTCTGACCTCTACCTCAGGAACACGCGGTATGCAAGGGGCATATATACTATAGTATCAGATGTTAAAAAGATGGAGGACGCTGTTGATAAATGCTTTAAATGTCATCACCCAGGAAAAGTTATGGATAGGCTTACTGATATAAGAAACCAGGTAGAAACATATAAAAATGCGTTAAGCAGGATTATGACTATAAGGGCGAATATAAAGAGGTTAGAGGCAGAAGAGGATAATGCGTACATGATAGGGCAGGAACTAATTACAACAGTAGATAACATGATAACCAAGACAAGCGTGGGTCTTACAGAAAAAACGCAATCCTTCCTCAGACAGATGAGCACAACGAAAACTATAATCTTCATACTCGTAGCTGTCGGACCAATTTTGACAGCAGTCTTATCCGTAATTCTAATTACAAGTATCACAAAGCCTCTGAATGTCATTCTTGGTGCTATCAGAAGTTTAAAAAGCGGGGATATGGACTACAGAATACCCCCTGGATTAAAAGACGAATTTGGAGAGGTGGCATCTGCTTTCAACGAAATGACAGCTACATTAAAAGACCAGATGCAGAAGATGCAGAGGACTGAGCAGATGGCAGTATGCGGACAACTGGCTGCAAGCCTGGCACATGAAATTAAAAACCCACTTGCAGCAATCAAGGTGGCAATAGAGGTCATCTCTGATGAATTAAAACTCTCAAAAGAGAATCAGGATACATTATCAAAAGTGCTTGCTGAGGTTAGAAGAATCGAATCATTGATGAAGAATCTCCTTGACTTTGCCCGTCCACCAAAGCCACAACTTATAGGTATAGATATAAACAACACTCTTGATGTAACCATATCCTTTTTAATAAAACAACCATCCTTCTCTTTGAAGAACGCCGGTTCCATTAAAATAGTAAAGGAATTTGATAACCATCTTCCTGAGACGATGGCAGATCCTCAGCAATTGCAACAGGTATTCATGAATCTGCTGTTAAATTCAACTGATGCAATGCCAGATGGTGGAACATTAACGGTTAGGACTTTCTATGATTCATCTACAGATTCGATACTGATAGATATATCTGATACAGGTAAGGGAATAAGTAAAGACACGATAGACAAAATCTTCCAGCCCTTCTTTACGACCAAGTCAAAAGGCACAGGGCTGGGTTTAGCTATTACCAGACAACTTATCGAACAGCATGGTGGTAACATCATGGCAGAAAATAACATCAATGGTGGAGCAACATTCAAGATTAAATTCCCTGTGAAAAATGGGACGGCAGGCTGTCCCAAAACTAATAAAATAGCATAATTGTCATGCTGAATTTATTTCAGCATCTAATAAAATCAAGCCGTTACGAGACCCTGAAACGAGTTCAGGGTGACAAAAAGCGAATTATGGGACAGCCTGACGGTTCTATTTTCTTGACAGTGACAGTGAAGATAAAAGATGATGGGTGTGAGTCATGAGAGATAAGGCGAGGGTTTTCCTCATAGATGATGATGAACTTATAGCCTTGATGCTCTCGAAATCATTGAAGAATGAGGGCTACGAGGTACATGCTGAAACCAATACATTCAATAATATTGTCAGCAAAATTAAATCGTGGTCTCCCGATGTAGTATTACTCGATATAAGACTCCCTGAACAGAGTGGAATAGATATACTTAAGGAGATAAGGAGCAGTGAGCTAAATACACAGGTTGTAATGCTGACATCCGATGATACTGCAGAGACCGCTGTTAAATGCATGAAGCTCGGTGCAGTGGATTATCTGACAAAACCCTTTAATATGGATGAAGTAAAGATTGTTATCAGTAACATTATTGAGAAAGAAAGGCTCAAGCAGGAAATTAACTACCTCAGAAGAGTCTATTGTGAGCTGTTTGAGAAGGATATAATCGGAGAATCGGGTGTAATCACAGAACTGAAGGCAAATATGGAGAAAATAGCCCATGCTCGTGTTCCGAGTATCCTCATCACAGGCGAGAGCGGAACAGGCAAAGAACTTGTTGCCAGATGTATACATCGTATAATGAATGAGTGGTGTGCTTCAAGGTGTGCACCCTTTATAGCGATTAATTGCACTGCATTGCCTGAAACCCTTCTTGAAAGTGAACTCTTTGGCTACGAAAAGGGCGCATTCACAGACGCAAAGACTGAAAAGAAAGGAATATTTGAACTGGCAAATGGAGGGACGATACTTCTTGATGAGATAGGTGACATGAAGCCAAATCTTCAGAGCAAACTCTTAAGGGTACTGGAGGAAAGAACAATAAGACGCATTGGAGGACATGAGGAAATACCGATAGATGTAACTGTCATGGCTACTTCCAACAGAGACCTCTCTGATGAGGTTGAAAAGGGTGAATTTCGGATAGATTTGTTCTACAGGCTGAATACCTTCTCTCTGCATATTCTACCGCTCAGAGACAGGAGAGAGGATATACCTATCCTTGCAAAATATTTCCTTGTACATTTTACTACAAAATACGATAACAAGACTCTAAAGGGTATATCTCCGACTGCTGAGAAACTTCTCGTCTCTTATAACTGGCCTGGCAATGTGAGAGAACTACGGAATGTTATAGAAAGGATTGTGGTTCTCGAAAACAGTGAATTTATACTGCCAGAGCATCTACCAAAGGAGATTATTAGTCCAAGTCATTTATCAAATCACAGATTCATCCTTCCAGATACAGGGTTATCCCTCGATAAACTTGAAAAAGAACTCATTCAGCAGGCACTCGAAAAGGCAAAGAATAACAAGTCCCTCGCTGCAAAACTCCTGAATATAAGCTACGACTCCCTCAGATACCAGATAAAGAAATTCGGGTTAGAATAGATTTTGGTGAAATCACCGACTACAATTGGTTATTTCACCAGACGAGAGATCTTTCCATTATCCTTCCTTCAAAACAACAAATCATAACCAATTAATTTAATTAGCAAAATTGAACTAACCTTGATTCAAACAGATTGGCATTCTATTTGCTTTTTTATTTTAAAGATGAAAGGAGGTGATTATATGATTAAAAGAAAAAATATTCTTCTATTTCTGACGGTGTTGTCTTTTGTTTTACTGGCAGTGGGGACCTCCTATGCCGCTGATTATGTAGGTTCAGAGAAATGCTTCAAGTGCCATGCTGCAAAATACAATGACTGGAAGGTCTCTGGACATCCGTATAAGATCAGAAAGGCAGAAATAGCTAAATTTTCTCCTCTACCTCTTCCAGAGGGCTATTCATGGGATGATATATCCTATGTAGTCGGTGGTTATAAATGGAAAGCGAGATATATGGACAAAAAAGGCTATATCATAACATCTGCAGGTGGGAAGCCTGGCAAAAACCAGTATAACATGATGGTAGGAAAATGGGGAGATTATCACCCTGGAGAGGTGAAGAAATACGACTGTGGGAGGTGTCATACAACAGGTTATTCCAAAGAAGGCAATCAGGATGGACTTGAGGGTATAGTCGGGACATGGAAGGCGCCCGGAATACAGTGTGAGGCATGTCATGGACCTGGAAGCGAGCATGTGGTAAGTGCTGATAAGACAAAGATAAAGGTAGATAAATCAGCTGCATTCTGTGGTCAGTGCCATATCAGGGGTGCTAAGGAGAAGATACCTGCCAAGGGAGGTTTCATACGGCATCATGAACAGTATAATGAACTTCTGGCAAGTCCGCATAAGGGTTTCGACTGTGTCTTATGCCATGACCCCCATAAGAAGGCAGAGTTCTCTATAAGAAAAGACTGCGCCTTATGCCATGAAAAGGCAGGCAAGGATTATGCTGGAAGTAAGATGCAGAAGATTGGTATAAAATGCACAGATTGCCACATGCCGAAAGCAACAAAATCTGCTGTTGCCTTTGGAAAGTATGAAGCAGATGTGAAGACACACCTCTTTAAGATAAATACAGATGCAACTACATCCATGTTTACGGCTGATGGAAAGTTTGCCAAAGGCTTTACAACAGTAGAATATTCCTGTCTACAGTGCCATAAGGACAGGGATAAAGGTTGGGCAGCAGCAAAGGCAAAGGGGGTTCACAGCATAGGGAAATAAATAGACATAGAAGGGAGGTGGAGGGGAGGCTTTAGCCTCCCCTTTTTTATGTCTCTATCTTTATTATCCCCTTCTGAATAGCAAACTTAATCAGTCCTGCACGGGTATGGATGTCAAGTTTCTCTGAGATATTGGTCTGGTGGGCAATTACGGTTTTAACACTTATATCGAGCATATCTGCGATCTCTTTATGTGTATATCCCTCAGCTACGAGTTTTAATACCTGTTTTTCTCTATCTGTAAGTTTTTCGTAAGGGTCTTCTACTGCCTCTTTCTGCCTGTTCAGATAACCTGATACTACTTCGGATGCAATTGAAGAAAAGAGATAAAATTCTCCACGGCTGACCGCCCTTATAGCAGAGATCAGTTCACTTCCAACAGCATTTTTGAGTAGATATCCTGAAACACCAGCCTTAAGAAATCGTGATATGTATTCTTTATTATCATACTGGGTAAGGACAAGTATCTTTATGTCAGGATTTATCTTTTTGATCTCGAGAGTTGCCTCTAAACCTCCAAGCCCAGGCATTGCTATATCCATCAAAACAACATCAGGATTAAATTCTTTAACCTTCTTAATAGCCTCTATCCCATTTGACGCCTCTGCGACAACCTCCACATCGTCATAAAGCCTGAGGATCGCAGAAATGCCTTCTCTTACCAGTGCATGGTCATCCGCAATGAGTATCTTTGTTTTATACATTTTAAACCTCTAATGGCTCTAATGGAACCTTTAGCGATATCCTCGTGCCACTGCCTGTAGATGAACATATCTCTAATCTTCCATTTAAAAGTGCTGCCCGTTCCTTCATTCCTAAAAGCCCCAACCCTCTTCTTTCTTCTGTATGTCTGAGCATAGAGCGAACATCAAAACCCTCTCCATCATCTTCTATTTCCACATTGACTGCATTATCGTATGACTTCAGAATAACAAATACATTTTCTGCCCTTGAGTGCTTGGCAATATTTATAATTGCCTCCTGTATTATCCTGAATAGGATTATCTCGACTACAGGGTCAAATCTCTTTTCATAGATCTCCTCTATATTTAAGAAGTAATTGATTCCTTTTTCTCCAAGGTGTCTGTCAAGAAGCCATCTGATAGATGCCTCTATGCCTAGGTCATCGAGGATCGAAGGTCTCAGGTTCTGGACGATATTGTGAATTCCGTCCGATGCCTCTAAAATAATATCCTTCATTTCTTCAAAACATCTTTGCATATTGGGTGGCTCTCGATCTAAGTATAGTATCTTTCTATCAGTACTTTTCATTTTATCTTTTACACTACCCGGATGGTGCTCAAAATAGAGCTTACACATATCGATCTTCATCAAGAGTATTGACATTAATTGAAGCGTTTCATCATGAAGTTCCCTCGCTATCCTTTTCCTTTCTTCCTCCTGCGATGAGATGACCTTTTTCAGCAGATTTTCCACTTGCTGCTGTGTATATCTTATCTGCTCTGTCCTTTCGATGACACGCATTTCAAGCTCTGAGCTATATCTCCTAATATTCTCCAAGGATTCTGCGAGCTGTATGCGCATTGTTTCAAAACTTCTGCTCAGAGTGCCAATTTCATCGCTACCCTGCGGGGAGATAGAATTTGACAGGTCCCCTTTAGCGATCCGCTCAGTTGCATCTATCAGACTCCGTATAGGCTTGATTATGCTTTTACGCATCCCTATTGTTAATGCGATTGCTGTGCTGATAAAGATGATTCCAAGGGCAAAAAATGTCTTCTTCAACTTTGAGGTCGGGGCAAAAACCTCTTCCCGTGGTTGCTGTATGGATATCCCCCATGGTGCTGTCTCAAGAGGAGTAAATGCCAGTATATTTTCAGATTTTCTTTTATCAGTTTCAGAGTGACACTGATGACATGTCCTGACGATAGTTTTCTTTGTATTAATCATCGTATTAAAGAATTTGTCATGGTCGCACCAGGTTAGAACCCGCAATGGATTTGTAGAAGCTATAATGACACCATTTGAATCAATAATCTCGATAAATGTGCTTTTGCCAATATCGATTGCCTTTAGCATCTGACTCAGCATGGGATTTGTCGGATCGATTTCTCCTCCAGCTATTCCAACAATCCTGCCATTCTTATCCTTTAACGGCACAAGAGCAAATATAACCTTTCTCTTTGTAGGTTCTATTGTATAGATATTTGAAACAATATGCCTCCCTTCAGCAATAATCCTGTTGACAGGAAGAATGCTTGATATATTGACGGCACTATCAGGGGATCGCGGAGGATAGGTTAAAATGGCATTTCCTCTTCTATCGAGGAGGAAGATTCCATCTGTAAAAATGGAATACATATAGGCTGTGCGCAGGGCTTTTTTTTCAGGCTCAAAGTCATTATCCTCAAGATCAATTCCACCTGAAACAGAGATATCATAGAGACGGGTAAGATTACCCTGTATTATGTTATCTATATAATTGCCAATCAGATGGGCTAATGCCAGTCTATTATCAAGTGAATTCTCTATGCTCTTATCAACGATATAATAACTAACCACCCCCAGACCTATCAATATTATTGACATCCCTAAAATTATTGACAGGATTATTCTTTTCTGCAAAGTAACATCCTCGACTTAATCAATTAGAGTTTGTATTTATTATAACTCTATTATATGGCAAAAAGAATAAAAAAGTCTTTAGATGGCTGTTTCGGAGGAATGGGATTCTTCATGGCGATGTCCAGTTATTTCGGCAATATCCACTCCTTCAATACGTGCAAGTTCTAAGGGATGTTCATGTGCCATTCTTTCTCTCAATATCTTTCCTGTAAATATTGTCGTATCCAGTGGGAATACCTCGGGACTGAATATAGCGTTATAGATATGCCATGTGACAATAACGAGAAAGGCAAGTAATGCCTCATTTGTATGTAAAGCCTTTGCAGCTGGTATAAACTCTGATGGGAGAAATTTTGCAACATCCGTAGGAAACCAGAGCATCAGTCCTGAGAGTATCATAAAGAGTCCACCTAAAATAACACCCCAGTATTCAAACTTCTGTTTGTAGTCATAGCGGTCACAGATGGCAGGGCGGTTTGTCAATCCAAAGTAAAATTTAAGATTGTCTATTGCATCCTGGAAATCCTTTGTGTTGATAATCATTGATGCAGGCCATTTTTTAAAAATAACACCCGCAGATGCAACAATAATGTGCTGGAGGGTAAGAATAGTAAAGGTCAATCCAGTATAGCGGTGAATCAGTCTAACCATATCAATACCACCAAGATTTATGATAATCCAGTGAGAGAGTTCAAAATCGTGAAATTTCTGAGATAGTCCTGTTACTACCAGTATAGCGAAGCACAGGGCATTAAGCCAGTGTTCTATTATGCGATGGGGTCTGAATCTTTTAATATATACATTACCTAATCTGGTCTCCTCCATCAGTCTCTCCTTTCACATTTGTCATTGCGAGCCCCTTGTTCTCTGTCATTGTGAGCCCTTCGCTCTCTGTCATTAATTATTTATCTTATCTACTGACAGCATATCGCCAGATATGCAATAGTATCTGTAAAACCAGCCCGATAACCATAAATGGTATAAATATCTTATAAAGTAAGTTAATAATAAATACCAGCGGAGCTTTCTTAAGGCTTGGTTCATAATGTGACATCCATGCTTCAGGGAAATCTCCAGTAGCAGCCGCATGGCACTTCTGGCACCTTTTCACCAACTTCTCTTTTACTACAGTTGCGGCAGGTCCTGTGGTTTTTGTTAGGTCATGAATTCCATGACAATCCACACAGACAGCTATGGGTTTAACCGTAGGTCTGGCACGCATATCCTTCTGTTTTTTATAAAATTTTAAGGTGACCCCATGGAAGTCCTGTAGATAGGTTTTTACAACACCAGTAGAAAGACCATACTTTCTCATTATTTCTTTATTCGCATGGCAATTTCCGCATATATCAGGCACCTTCTCTCGGTAATCAAAGGTTCGAGGGTCAACCATACTATGTGCCGTATGACAGTTTGCACAAGCAGGCACATCCAGGTTATGCTCAACAAAAAGCGCATTACCATGAACGCTGGAGGCGTATGTGTTATATATGTCTCTATGGCACTTTTCGCATCTCTTGGCGCTTACAGTTCTCTCTTTTCCTGTCTGTGCTATTGAATGGGCACCATGACAATCCGTGCATACAGGTGCCCTGAGGTCACCCTTGCTGAGCATAGTAAAATGGATACTCTCGAGGGTCCTTGTATACTTGTCAAAATGACACCGTCTGCAGGTCTCTGAAGCAGCAATGCCATAATCACGCCTGCTTTTAAAACTCCTCTGAGGATGTTGTTCTATCGAGAAGCCAAAATGACAGTCAGAGCAGCTGAGTTTGCTGTGCACAGAGCCTTTGAGGTGTGATGTATCTACAAAAACAGGCATTTCCTCACCGTCTTTGAATCTCATGGTTAATCTATGGCTATGACAATTCATGCAATACTGGGTTTCATCTGCAAAGGCTTTTCCACCAGCTATCCGTTTTACCAGATGGAAACCATGACAATCAACACATACAGGTGCTTCAGGTTTCTCCTTTATTAGCATACTGAGATGTATGGGTTTTGCTTTGATCTGACTATCAGGGTGACACTGCCTGCAGCCTTGGGATGCCTTTGCTGTATATTCCCTTTTGTTCTTGAATTTTCTCTGTGGATGTTTTTCGATGGAAAAGTCTGTATGGCAGTTGGAGCATGTCAAGTTACTATGAACGGACTCTTTAATCTGATTTATATCTACAAATACAGGAAGTAATTCTTTATTCTCCAGGGTCTTACTTAACTCCTTATTTGAATGACAGCCCATACATACTAGTGCCTCTTCTGAAACGGTACCGCCTTCAGCACTGGTATGCTGAAGGAAGAGCACAAAAGCCGTAAGCAGGAAAGTCAACAGGAAATTTATTTTCCTTGCCACCTTCACCATCCTTTCCCTCACTTCTTCTGCTCTGTTTTAGCCTTCTCTTTCTCCTCTATACTTTTCCTTTTCTTCTTGCCAGCCAGATATGCCTCTACCGGTCTCCAGCCGAATGATATTGTGCTTGCTGCTGCGTCAAGTATCCCTCCAAGAACTTTATCTGCAATCAGTTTTACAAGCATAGCAATTCCGATGAACGGAAGAAATGCTGCATACACAAGACCGAGGAATGGTCCAAGAAAGAGCATCCCTGTTGCCGGG
The DNA here is from genome assembly GCA_040756155.1 of Nitrospirota bacterium. NCBI lineage: Bacteria > Pseudomonadati > Nitrospirota > Nitrospirota bacterium. Next base: position 12,496 of record JBFLZU010000067.1, read on the forward strand.
AGTTTATAGTATCTGGTCTTACCATTTCCTGGAAGCACAGCTTCATTAGATACATCAACCCTTTCACCTGTATAGGCGTTCCAGTATGTCCCCTTCTTTACCTTATCTCCTCCATGGTATCTTAACATCTCTGATCCCTCCTTTCCTCTGAGATTCCAGTATGGATATCTCTATTTTTGATTACAGAATATCTGATAAAAGAAAATCTGACAATTGGAAGAAGTTCTTAATTTTAAAAGGATTTTATCCTAAATTAGAGACAAAGTCTTACGAAGCTGGAGAAGTTAGATGCAGGATGCAAGATGCAGGATACAGGCATCATGTATCGTGTAATCTAATCAAGCATACTTTCAGCAATCTTTATAAGTTCGATGGGGGGATATTTCCCGATAACATTCAATCTGTATGCTCCTTCAATCCATGAGACCTGAGTACAGGGCACATTATTCTCGCACAGCCCGAGCACCAGTTCTCCATCTCTACCTTTTATTGAGAGCCTGACCCTTTCTTTTATATGTAACGGTTTTATCTTAAACTGAGCAGAAAAATCTGATTTTGAATAGGTTTGAGCTATTATCAAGGCAATATCTCTTCTATCCTTATAGATAAAATGCATTATTACTGCAGGGAAGGGTTTTTTCTGTGCCCATATCTCTGAAGGCGGCCAGCTAAAATATTCAGGGAAATAGGCAGGTACATATATATCCTTTATTTTCAATTTTGATTTAACTTCCTCAATATCTCTATATCTTCTGATTTCATCCTTCTGGATTGCTACTGGTATCCAGTTAATAACCTTTAAGGCTACAATCAGTATTGCAACGGTCAGTGCAAAAGAAAGAAACATCCATAATTTTTTATGCATAGATTACCTCACAGTCATCAGACAACAAAATAATTTATAATTAGAATAACAGTCAATACAAGTGAAAATTTAAACCACTCTCCATCTTTTTTATGAACCAGATCCCCTAAACCCTCTTTTTCGAGCCTTGAGATTCTGCTTTCTATGAGTATATTATGGCTATAATCCTCAAGTGCCATTTTTATTCTGGAAGGTCTTGTGAGTTTAAAGGGGCTGAGGTTCTCAGTCACATAGTAAAGCCTTTTAAGGGTATCTGCCAGAGCCAGTGGTTTCTGTGTCAGAGATACTGCCATATCATCACAGATCTTTTCTTCCTCCTGGACAATCCTCCTGAATTCTACAAGTATCACTGGGTTAAAAAACATCAATATCCTTGCAAAGAAAATGAACCAGACTAACAGACTTTTCCTCCACATAATATGCGCAATTTCATGTGCAAGTGCTGCCTGCAGATGGTCTCTATCGAGAGTATTAATAAGTCCAGTAGACAGAAATACTGCAGGATTGGTGCCACTTGTTGAATACAATAAAGGCTCATCATCTTCTATGATAAAAAGCTCCGGTCTATTTACAGGAATGGATTGAATGACCTCATTTACAACCGAACCTTCCTCGGGTTTTCTTTTCAGGATATTAGAGTTTCTTGAATCAAAAGTATGCCTCAAGATTGGTATAATCTCCTGAAAAAGGAAGATCAAAGTCGTTCCAGTGAGTATCAGGAAAAGCAAAAGGCTTATGGGAATCTTTCCCCAGATTTCAAGTGCAAGCCATCTATTGATATCGAAAAGTGCAATATCCTCTCTGAAATAGATGCTTCCCCTCTCAGGGTTTATTATCTGAAAAATTGGAAATGAAAAGACAGGGAATAATAGTGTGATAAGTCGAAATTTATGCTGTATTAAGGGATTTCTGATCTCCCATGACTGAATAGCCCTATCCACAATTATAGCTGCTATCAGAGAATGGCAGAACGCCTGGACCGTATACATACCTATGTAAGAGTTAAAGAACCACATGGTTCATTTAAAATTGTTTCACAAAGTCTTCAGGATTTCAAACAAAAAATAAGCCAGAATTTATTTGACTTCACTGCAGTCTGTTTTTTATAATTCTTCTACGGTTCCCGGGTAGCTCAGTTGGCAGAGCAGGTGGCTGTTAACCACCCTGTCGGGGGTTCGAGTCCCTTCCCGGGAGCCAGCAAACCACGTGGGGTTTACTGCCCTGAATGCAACGTCGTTCAGGGCTAAATCCTTTTCATATAGATACTTAAAACCACGTAGGGTTCATCGCCATGCACTCATTGTAGTGTATGGTGGCCCTCGACTTACCGCTATTAATGGCGTTTTCTTTTACAGAATATATTACGTTTATATTCTACTCAGCGAAAAAGATAATAAGCTCTATATCGGTTTCACTTCTGATTTAAAAAGAAGGCTGAAGGAACATAATGACGGTAAAACCCGAGCACAAAATCCCGCAGACCATTTAAATTGATCTATTATGAAGCCCACTTATCCAAAGATGATGCTCAAAGGCGTGAGTGTTATTTTAAGACTACAAAGGGTAAATCTACATTAAAGCAAATGTTAAGGGGCACTTTGCAAAGTATATAATTGTGTAGTCAAACTTACTACACTTTATATCTCCTGTTCATATAAGCTGGTAAAAGTCTTTTGGTGAACGGGTTAAGCGGTCTATTTTGTAAGAAATGATAAGATTGATTTTATTCTGTTTTATGTCATTGAACATATCAATTAAAGCCGGCCAGTTTATGTTGGCTCCTGTAAATCCTGCATCAGAATATACTTTATAAACTTCCATATTCTCTTGGCTCTTAATAAACGACCTGATTTTTTCTTCCTGTGCCTCACAGGAATTGAAATCAACCTCAGCCTGATTGTCGGTTGATACTCTTGTATAAATTGCACAATTCATGGTTACTCCTTCTTTTCAGGTATGGACTTCTGGTATCAATCACAGCAATTATGCGCCAGTTTATGAGCCAGATTCCCATGTTTTGCGTCATTTAACTATCCGTCATAATTCCGCCAGAAAATCAAAAATTCCGCCATGAATAAATCCGACACTAATTCCGCCATTTTTTTGACAATTCCGTCATTTAAATTGCTTCGTATTCTGAGGCACGCCTTTTGCCTTTTCTTTTAACCAATCCTTTTTGAACTAAATCTTTTAAATCCCTTAAGGCACTTCTGTCTGACGTCTTAAACATTTCCCTATAAACAGCGTTAGTCATCGTTTTTTTCTCGTTCACCATCACCCGCAAGGCTTCTATCTGCCTCTCATTCAAACCCAATTCTTTGAGATTCAGCTTTCTTTTATCAGGTATTAAATCCAAAATATCTTCTGGTGCTGTAAACTTTACCATAAAACTACCGCCACTCTCCTTAAAGTTAGGCTCTTTTAGTCCACGATTTTTGCACCATTCAACAATCTTATTTGTTCCCTTACCCCACTGCTCGATATGTCTTATCAGGAAAAAGGCATTCGCAATTAAAGGGTTTCGGGGGATTGATATATGCTCTTCCTTTAGCATTGCAGGTGTTAAAGGTTCTGGTAATGTTCCCGGATTCCATACCTCTATTCGATCATCATAGATTCCAATTTGGACATTGCCGGTTGAAGAATAATCTCTATGGCAGATAGCATTTATTATTGCTTCTCTAAGAGCTTCGGGAGGGTATTCCCATACCTCCTGTCGTTCAAACATAATGATTTTGGCTGCCTTTTTGATATGGGACAAGACAAACTTCTCTGTGGAATCGATCTGATCTATTATATTTCCATCTATGATCTTCATATCAATAAACTCTTGGGCTGTTATCCCTTTAAATCTTGCACACCTTATTCTTGCTTGCAAAAAGAATCTTTGAGGATCACTTCCAAAAAGGAGAATTGCTGTATTAGTCAACTTTCCATCATGTACAAGTTTTAATCTGCTCAAGGCTTCTTTTAAGGGTATATCCGCACCTGTATCTAAATTTCTTTCAGCCTTTGCTTTTTTCAAGAACCATCTTACCTTTTTCTCATCAATATCTTTCCAGTCTGCTCCGTCACACATCTGAGTATCAAACCGGAGCTTTTCTTTATTTTTTTCAAGGAGCATCCTTTCATACTCAGACCTCTTCATCTGCTTTGTGATATCACCGATTCTGATAAAGGGTTTGCCTGAGACAGTGTATGGCTTATCCCTCCCTTCAGTTACCTCTATCACAACAATATTTTTCCCAAAGACTTTAATAACTTCTACATTTGGATATATTGGTGGGTCAGTTTTGTCTGTGATTTTATTTATCAATCTTCCAATGGTGTCCTTTCCTATGGTAATCCCAACAAATCGGTCTTTTGTTCTTTCTTTTTCTTCCTTAACACCAATCAAGACTATACCACCTTCAGCATTGGCAAAGGAGCAGACTACCTCTATGATCCTATCTATATCAGAAAGGGATGGTTTGTATTCAATAGAAAGGGATGGTTTGTATTCAATCTTATGTGTTTCTCTTTTTTCTAATAACTTGATTACCTCTTTTTCAGTCATAAGTCATTATTAAAACCATTAAGAGAGAGGAAAGCCCTTTTAGAGAAAGCAAAAAGAGAGAAAGAAGAGGAAATCCAAAGACTTATTAAGGCAATCAAGACAGGAAGTCTTGAGATTGAATCCATCGAGAGAGAATTAAGGCAATTAGAGAAGGAAAAGAAAGCCCTTGAAAGAGAGGTTGAGGGATTGAACATCTACGTCAGGAGAGAGGGGAGCAATGAAGGGTGAGATGGACAGAAGGGTAGTATATGGTAATGAAGATTTCATAAAGGGAGTAAGTGGGGAATATAAAGTTGAGGCAGTGATAAAGCCACAAGGAAGGCCAAGAAAAGCAAGAAAAGATGGGTCAGAGAGAAAATAGAACCGTGAGGCTGTCCCAAAATGGTGGCATGAAATCTGCATATTATTTTGTAGTTTTTTGAAAGGAGGCAGGTGCATGTCATTTAAAGAATATAATCAAGATCAACCATTTCTCTTA
>JBFLZU010000068.1 GCA_040756155.1 Nitrospirota bacterium
AACCACCGAATCCTGATAGATACCTTACATTTTCTATCTTTGTAATAAGGAATGCATCGATATCATGTGCTTCAAGACGGCTTAGCAGTATACGATGTCTATCGACGCAGAACTCTTTCTCTGTCTTCTTCACCCCGCACCACCAAGAAGCCCCACCTCTCAAGGCGGGGAGGAATGGTTTCCTGTTCTCGAAGGGGGCATGCCCCGAAGCCACGGGTGTCCAAACGTGGTGCGGGGTTCACCTCGAGATAAGCCCTGCTGCAGCCTTTAACCCTAAGAGATAGCTATCTAAACCGAATCCCGTTATCTGTCCTGCAGAAACACCAGCAATCAATGAACGATGTCTGAATTCCTCCCTCTTATAGATATTTGAGATGTGCACCTCAACAACAGGGATGCCTGAGGATGCAATTGCGTCTCTGATTGCTATACTTGTATGGGTAAAGGCAGCGGGGTTGATTACAATTGCAGCAAATTTACCAATCGCCGACTGTACAGCTTCCACTATCTCACCCTCATGATTGGACTGGATAATCTCTATGGCTACACCAAGCTCGGCAGCTGTTTTAGTTATCTTTTCATTTATCTCGGATAGCGTAAAATTCCCATATATTTCAGTTTCTCTTATACCAAGCATGTTCAGATTAGGACCATGTATTACCAATACCCTTTTCATACGCTTCCTTTCTCTCTCTAATCCTTTTAAGAAAGTCTTCTAACTTTTTAATTGCCTGTTCTCGTCCAGTACCTCCACTCTCTTTTTGCATCCCCATCAAGTGATAAACCTCCTCAAGTTTATGGCGTATAACTTTATTCTCAGGATTCTGGGCAAGTATCCTTTTGTATATCTCTAATGCCTCTTTGTAAAGTCCCTGTGCAGTATAAATCTCAGCCATAGTTTCTGTAACAAGTTCGATTGAAGGAACGAATGGTTTATCTTTTTCTTGCATAATTATACCAGATTAATCATAAAAAGTCTTCAATGCAGGGTCCCCAAAAGTCTCTTGGACTTTTTGGGGTATCCCTAGGTATGTTTTATCTCGACTATTTTCTCAAGGATGGCCTCAGCAATCTCCCTCTTGGGCATCAACGGAGTCTCTTGAAGGCTGCCACCCTTATCTATCATGATAACAGAGTTCATATCTGAGCCTGCAGCATTTGCGTCATTTACAACTATAAGGTCAAGATTCTTATCTTTTAATTTTTTCATACCATTCTCTATGGGAGATTCTGTTTCAACCGCAAAACCAACAAGAAGCCTTTTACCTTTCATCATTCCGAGCTCCATAAGGATATCCGGGTTTCTCACCAGTCTCAGGGAGATAATATCCTCCTCTTTTTTCATCTTCTTTTTCATTGGTTCTTCTGGTCTATAATCCGATACCGCAGCAGCCATGATCACTATCGAGGCGTCTTTAAAATATCTTAATACAGCGTCTCTCATCTCTGCTGTTGTCCTTACCTTTATATGTTCAGCACCATAAGGTGGTATAAGGTTTGTATCCCCGCTGATAAGTATTACATCCGCTCCCCTCCTTATAGATGATGCAGCAAGCTCAAACCCCATCCTGCCAGATGACCTGTTTGTAATTATGCGAATGGGATCAATGTCTTCCATCGTAGGCCCGGCAGTCACAAGTACCTTCTCACCTTTCAAGGCATCTGACCTATCGAACACCTTCTCTACCGCCTTCACTATTATCTCCACAGATGCAAGCCTTCCTTTCCCCTCGTAACCGCATGCGAGGGCTCCTTCTTCTGGTTCGATAAAGTATACTCCCTGCTCCTCCAGTATCCGTTTATTCCTCTGGAATATTGGATTTTCATACATCATCTCGTTCATGGAAGGTGCAATAATAACAGGCTTTCTTGTAGCAATCAAGAGCGTAGAAAGGATATCATCGGCAATCCCTGTAGCCATCTTACCGATTATATTAGCTGTAGCTGGTGCAATAAGTATGAGGTCTGTATCATTCTGCAGGGTTATATGGCTGAGTGGTCTTTCCCAAAGGTCCTTTTCTCTATAAACATGGTTTAAAGATAATGTCTCGAATGTCAGTGGTGAAATAAACCTCTCTGCATTCTCTGTCATTACAACAGTTACATCAGCGCCACCAGATCTTAAAGCCCTTATGAGTTCAGCTGACTTATAAGCAGCTATGCTACCTGTAACCCCCAGGACAACCTTCTTTCCCTGGAGCATCAGTGCTCCTCTTCTAAGATGCCTCGTACATCTTTCTGTGAGAGTTCTGCCTTTTCCTGTAGATAAACCTTAAGATCTTTTTCTAACTCTGTTAACTCTTCCTCTGGCGTATATCTCTCTTCACGCTTATATATTCTTGCTCTTTCTTTCTCCTTCTTTGCATCTTCACCTGTAACATACTCCAGAACCCCAGAGATAGCCTCCTGAATTGCGATGGTTGTGTTCTTTGTGTATTTAGTCTCTACAAAGGGTTTTTCACCATGCGCAATATGCCTTGCCCTCTGGGCAGTAAGGTGAACAAGCCTGTAACGGCTGTCAAAATTATCTGTGTCTATAGGTAATGATTGAATATCCATCTACAACACACCTCCTTTGAATTTTTCCATACCCAGTCGTTTTGCACGACACCTCTCTGCTATAATTATACACTTTAATGCCATAAGTGCCTCATCAAAGTTATTGTTAACTACCACATAATCATACATCTTATACGCAGCGATCTCCTCCTTTGCACGCTTCATTCTTTTCTCCATCTCTTCAGGTGTATCTGTCATCCTCTTTTTAAGCCTTTTCTTAAGAACAGATAAAGATGGGGGGAGTATAAAGATAAATATGCCCTCTCTGTATTTCTTCTTTATATTTTTTGCTCCCTGTATATCTATATCGAGAATCACATCCTTCCCGAGTTTTCTCAGACTCTCAAGCCTCTTTATGGAAGTACCGTATAGACTGCCGTGGACCTCTGCCCACTCCACAAACTCACCTATCTTTATCATTGCTTTGAACTCATCTCTGGAGATAAATGTATAGTCCTTATCGTTTATCTCCCCTTTCCTCGGTACCCTCGTGGTGTATGATACAGAATGTTCAATATTTGGAACGAGATTGATTACTTCCTTTACTAATGTTGTTTTACCAGTCCCCGAAGGAGCAGAAACAACATACAACATCCCTTCCGTTGCTGACATACCTACATCGAGGGGTCTCCAAAAAGTCCAGAAGACTTTTTGGGGTGTCCCCCTTCCCTATCTTTTTCTTCCGAGTTAAATCTTGATGCTACGGTCTCCACCTGTATCGCTGAGAGTATTATATGATTGCTATCGGTAACTATTATAGCCCTTGTCCTCCTCCCCTGTGTAGCATCAATCAGCCTACTGCTTTCCCTCGCCTCATCTTTAAGCCTCTTCATCGGAGCTGAGTCAGGATTGATTATAGCCACTACTCTTGATGCCGATACCACATTGCCGAATCCTATGTTTATTAACCCTTTACAGCAACTCATTCTGCACCTCCATCGAAAAATGGGACGGTTCTATTTTCTTCTCGGCTATCCCCCTTTGTTAGAATGTGATATACATATTCCTTTGCTTCGCGATCTTCGATTGGTGCTATGCTCGCTGTCTTCGGCATATGATAAATTTATCATCTTTTATCTTCACTGTCAAGAAAATAGAACCGTGAGGCTGTCCCAAAATGGTGGCATGAAATCTGCATATTATTTTGTAGTTTTTTGAAAGGAGGCAGGTGCATGTCATTTAAAGAATATAATCAAGATCAACCATTTCTCT
>JBFLZU010000069.1 GCA_040756155.1 Nitrospirota bacterium
GTTCCTCAACCGGAATCGCAAAACTTTTGAGCTGGCCATGGATATCAGTAAACCAGAGCCTGACAAACTTCACATCATTTTTCTTTATCAGCTCCATCACATCCTTTTTGTCTCTTGGTTTTTCCATTTTAAACCCTCCCTTTTTATCTAAATCTGTTTAGGACTATTATATTCTTAATAATTAAGACTGACAATCTTTTTGTCTCACAGGTATCTGAACTTGCTTCGCTCAGCCCTAATTTTGTTGACATATTTCAAAAAGTTATTTATTATAACGCCTACTGTTTACCAATAAAAAGAGGTGTAATATATGGCAGTAGGAGATACGAGAAGTAGTAACTTTTTTGATTTTATAGTTGATAGAGACACAGAGCGCTGTATTGAATGCCTTGTATGCATCCAGCAGTGTCCTTATGATGCAAATATCCATAGGACAGTAGAGCCTAAGGGTGTTGTGAGCGACTTCGCAAAATGCACAGGATGTCATCGCTGTGAGGCGATATGTCCTACAGGATGCATAACAATAAGGAGGAATCCAAGCCAGTTCAGAGAACATGACATCTGGACAGACTGGCACATAAAGAACCTCTACAAACAGACAGCCACAGGAGGTGTTCTACTAACAGGCTCTGGAAATGACTACGAGTATCCTATTTACTGGGACCATATCCTACTTGATGCCTGTCAGGTTACAAATCCCTCTATAGACCCCCTTAGAGAGCCGATGGAACTCCGCACATATCTCGGAAGTAAACCAGATAAACTTGAATTTGAAGAGAAAGAAGGAAAGATAGAATTAAAGACAGAACTCGCACCACAACTTGTCCTTGAGGTCCCTGTGCTGTTTTCAGCCATGTCCTATGGCGCTATTAACCTGAATCTATGCGAGGCACTGGCAAGGACAGCAGAGGCGATGGGAACACTCTACAATACTGGAGAGGGTGGGCTCCATAAAAGGCTCTATAGATACGGGAAAAACACAATAGTTCAGGTGGCGTCAGGTAGATTTGGTGTTGATATAGATTATTTGAGTGTGGCTGCTGCCGCTGAGATAAAGATAGGACAGGGTGCAAAGCCTGGTATAGGAGGACATCTTCCAGGAGAAAAGGTAGGTGAAGATGTATCAAAGACGAGGATGATACCTATCGGGACAGATGCACTCTCCCCTGCCCCTCAGCACGATATCTATTCTATCGAAGATCTAAAACAACTGATTTTTGCAATAAAAGAGGCGACAAATTATGAAAAACCTGTGTCTGTAAAGATAGCTGCAGTTCATAATTCAGCAGCCATTGCAAGTGGTATAGTAAGGGCAGGAGCTGATATTGTAGCGATAGACGGATTCAGAGGAGGAACAGGTGCAGCTCCTACAATGATCCGAAACAATGTAGGCATACCTATTGAGTTAGCGCTTGCATCTGTTGACCAGAGATTGAGGGATGAAGGAATCAGAAGTCATGCATCTATCATTGCTGCTGGTGGTTTCAGAAACAGCGCAGATGTCGTAAAGGCTATCGCACTCGGTGCAGATGCAGTGTATATAGCAACCCCTGCCTTGATAGCAGTTGGATGCACAATGTGTCAGAAATGCTATACAGGTAAATGCCCGTGGGGTATTACAACAAATGACCCTTATCTCGCAAAGAGGCTCAACCCTGATATTGCTACAGAACAACTCATTAACCTTCTCAGGGCATGGTCAAGAGAGATAAAGGAATTCATGGGTGCTATGGGTATCAATGCAATAGAGAGCCTCAGGGGCAATAGAGAAAGATTAAGGGGTGTTAATCTCACTGAGAGGGAATTGGGTATCCTCGGAATAAAGCATGCAGGGGAGAGCTGGTAAATGAAGAGGGTCTATCCTAAAGAAGAGGTATGCATGGCTTGCAGGCTCTGCGAGATAGCCTGTATAGTAGAGCACTCTGAATATAAAGATATATTCTGGGCATTCAGGTCAGAAAAGCCAAGACAACTTCCAAAGACTAAGGTAGAGGAGCTCGGCCCATTATCATTTTCTGCTAATTGCCGACATTGTAAAGAGCCGGCGTGTATTGAGGCATGTATAACAGGTGCCTTATACAGGACAGATGAAGAGCATCCTGTTCTTATTGATAAAGATCGCTGTGTCGCATGCTGGATGTGTATTATGGCATGCCCCTATGGCTCAATAAACAGAGATGAACGAAATGGGACGAGGCATTCAACAAAATGTGATTTATGCCCTGATAAGGAAATCCCCGCCTGCGTTAAGGCATGTCCTAATAGGGCACTGATATACGAAGAAAGGTAAAATGAAAATGCAAAGCGAGCGGTTAGCAAGCGAATATAAGACAAAGAGAATTCCTTACATTTCGAAGCAAAGCTTCAAATACATTATAATCGGGAATTCTGCCGCTGGAATAGCGGCTGTTGAGTCTATAAGGGATATAGACCAATCAGGAGAGATCACCGTTTTCTCCAAAGAAAACTATCTTGCCTATTCCCGCCCCCTTATTGCAGAGTTCATATCTGACAGGGTAACAGAAAAAAGGATGGCTTATAGATATGAGGATTTTTATAAACTCCATAGAGTTAATCTGCATCTTGGCATAAAGGTAACAAAGATTGCTCCTGAGAATAAGACTATTATTACTGATAAGAAAAGAAGCTTTTCTTACGATAAACTTTTAATCGCAACTGGTGGAACACCGATAATCCCTCAGGTGGTAGGATTAGATAAAAAGGGTGTCCATACACTCATTACATGGGACGATGCAAAAGGGATAAAGAAGGATATTAAAGGTAAAAAGGAGGCAGTAATAATTGGTGGTGGACTCATAGGTATGAAGGCAGCAGAATGCGTGCATGATGCAGGGATTAAGGTCACTATTGTCGAACTTGCCGACCATATACTCTGCACTATACTTGATGATTATGGCTCAACGATATTCGAGCATCATCTCGAAAGTAAAGGTATCAACCTCATAATGGGAAACACAGTGGCAGAGGTCTCAGGGAAAGATAGAGTGAGATCTGTTGTGCTTAAAGATGGCACAAGGCTCAAATGTGACCTCTTGATTGTCGCTATAGGAGTAAAACCAAATACAGAGATTATAAAGGGAAGCGGTATTAACACAAATAAAGGCATACTGATAGACAGAAGGATGCAGACCAGTGTTGAAGATATCTACGCTTCAGGAGATGTCGCTGAAGGTTATGATATGCTTATCAATGATAGAAGGGTGCTTGCACTCTGGCCTGTAGCATACAGACATGGTATGATTGCAGGAATGAATATGGCAGGGAGCAAAAGGGAATACGAGGGTGGCTTTCCGATGAGTTCCCTTACCGTTTTTGATCTGAGCACTATAAGCGTTGGTCTATTTAATCCTGCAGACAAAGAGAATTACCAGACATTTACCAATACCGATGGTAAGGTCTACAAAAAGATGGTCTTTAAAGGTGATGTCCTTGTTGGGGCTATTCTGGTAAATGCGATAGACAGGGCTGGTATCTATACAGGACTTATAAGGGAACAGATGCCTGTAGATGATAAAGAGATGTTAATCGAAGATAGTTTTAGTCTCGCTTCACTCAGTGAGGAGTGGAGAAAGGCGAAGTTTACGCTTCCTGTCTAATACGCATACAGCCTTCCATAGGGCCTCGAAGATTTTGGATAAATCTTCACAAAATCGCCTGAGATAACCTTATCATAATCAAAATTCAAATCATCACAATATTCCCTCAGAATCCTGCTGAGGAATCCTTTATCTTCTTTATCGAGGCCGGTTATCCCTACCTCTGCGCCACACTGGTATTGATTAATCTCTCCACGGATGTACATAATACCACCGTGCATTCCAGTTCCAAGATAATCTCCTGCTATGGGAATATTCTTATTTCCCTCAATACCAAGCAGTATTAAATATCCTCCAGCCATATATTCTCCAAGAAAATTCCCTGCAGCCCCTCCAATAACGATGACAGGTTTTTTATCCATGTATCCCTTCATATGAATCCCAACACGGTAACCAACATCACCTTTTATGAATAATTTACCACCCCTCATGCCGTATCCAAGCACATCTCCGGCGTGTCCATACACAACGACCTTCCCTTCATTCATGGTATTCCCTATTCCATCCTGTGCATTGTTTTTAACTATTATAGTCGGCCCATTCATAAAGGTTGCGAGGTCGTTGCCTGGCACTCCGTTTATAGTTATTGTAGCTTTTCCTGTTATACCATCTCCAATGTATCTCTGTCCGTTAACGTTCAGCACCTCTATTTCGGTCTCACCATTTCTTATAATTTCTTTCATAAGTTCATTTAACTGTCTGTAGTATATTCCTCTGGCGTCTATCGTTGTCATGGATTTACTCCGTTATTGAGATTTACTATCACAGGGTCTCCTGCCCTTGGCGCCCATATCCTTTCAGGCTCAGGACATATTTCCATGATTGCAGATTCCTCGGATGCCATATAAGCCATCTCTCCTTTTACAGCCGCAACAAGTGGTCTGAGTTTTATTCTATCGTTCATTCCTATAAGCCCTCTGCTGTAGGCGAATATAAATGCAAATGGTCCATTGAGAAGTCCACTTCCATATACCATCCTCAGTGCTGTGATAAGCCTCTTTTCTCTCTCAGAAAGAATATCTATCCTTTTCCAGAATGGAGCAGCTAATATCATGCAGGCAATCTCTGGTCTTAATCCCTGTTTCCTTATAAACAGGTCAAGGAGATAGGCTACAACCTCTGTGTCTGTAAGGAGCGTAAGTTTGTAGCCATACATTTCAAGATACCTCTTGTTTATTCCATAAGACGATATCTCTCCATTATGGACAATGGACCAGTCAAGTAGAGTAAACGGGTGTGCCCCACCCCACCAGCCAGGCGTGTTCGTTGGGAATCTGTTATGAGCAGTCCATATATATCCTTCATAACTCTCTACCATAAAGAAATCAGCAATCTCTTCAGGATAGCCCACCCCCTTAAAGACCCCCATGTTTTTGCCGCTTGAGAAGACATAAGCCCCTGGAATATCTCCATTTACATGCATCACTGTATTTACTATCACATCATCTTCTGCGATGTCTGTATTTCCTCTATCAGTTCTCATCTTGACAAAGTATCGCCAGAGGATGGGTGGATCTGCTATGTTTTGGTTCTTCCTATGCGGTATTTCCTCTCCATTTTCTACATTGAGATGATAATCGAGATAGTCTTCGGTAGATTTTTTTGCCCCCTCGTTATCATACATGATATGCAGGGCGTAGTAATCTTTATACTTGGGGTAGATGCCGTAAGCGGCAAATCCACCACCAAGCCCATTTCCCCTCTCATGCTGACAGGCAATAGAGCATCTTACTATTTCCCCGCTTAGGGGTTTTCCATTTATATTGATGATACCCGTAAGCCCGCAACCAGAGATTTCCTTCCTGCCATAAGGGCTACCTATCTTCTCTGGTACTCGTGTATATAGTTTTCGGGTTGTCTCCATCTGTCCCCACTTGTCATTTTCATTGCCGTTTATGTCTTTTAAAGACATAAGTTGTCTCTCTAAGGAATTGTAGAATAAAAGAAAAGGCTTATCTTTGTCAAGATTTTTAAGGCAGAGAACTACTCAGATTTTAAGTCCTTTTTGATAAAAGCCGCTTCTATAAAGCATAGCAATCCACTTATGGCAAGAAAGGATGGCATTATAAGGAGTGATTGTTGTAGTCCATTATAGTCAGATAGGTATCCTATGATTGTCGGAGAAATCGCATCACCGAATGCATGTATAAAAAATATATTCATAGCGAATGCGGTTGTTCTTATCTCCTTAGGGGTAACATTTGCGATTACTACATTAAGCGGGCCTGTGCTCTGGAATATCAATATTTCTGCAATTAATATCAAGATAATGCAGGTATTTAGATCTTCAGTAATTAAACCAAACATCGCAAAGGGAATACTCAGAATAAACCCACTTCCTGCAAGTAGGGGGTATGCACTCTTTGTAAATTTCTGTGCCCAGTCCCCAACCCAACCTCCAAGTGCAGTACCGAAAACACCAGCAATTACCGTCATAACCCCGACTATGACATTTGCTTCTGTGATACTCATCTCTCTTATCCTGACAAAATATGTTGGCATCCATGCAGCAAAACCACCAACTACAAATGTCATAACGGTAAGTGCAAGCATATTGAGTAGATATGTCGGGATTTTAAAAAGTTGTGCATAATGGCGAGGTTTATCTCTCTCTACACGGAGATGTATATGATTAGATTTTAAAAACCACCAGAGGACATAGGCGAGTATAATTCCAGGAACTCCGACCATCATGAATGAGATACGCCATCCGAATGTTTCACCGAGCATCCCGCCGAGGATAAAACCAAGAGCACTCCCTATTGGAATAGCCATATAAAATACTGAAAGCACCCTTCCTCTCATCTCCCTTGGAAAACACTCGGAAAGTATTGCAGGTGAAACTGCACCATAACCTGCCTCTCCAATACCAACAGCCGATCTTGCAATCAACAGTTCTTTGTAAGTCCTCGCTATTCCACTCGCTGCTGTGGCAAAACTCCACATTGCCACGCTGAAGGTAGCTACAGCGGTCTTTGACCATTTATCACCTACTGGACCACTAAAGGGGGCAGCAATCGTGTAGACAATCATAAATGCAGAGGCTAAAACACCGAGAGCGGTATCAGAAAGCAGAAGGTCATCCTGAATGAGAGGGAATACTGCGTATATTACTTGGCGGTCAATATAGTTTAACAGGTTAAGGAATGTTAGAAGGGCAAGTGTATAGTAGGGATATCTAAGATTCAATATATCTCCTCACTCTATCGATATTAAGACTACTGATTGATATATCTTCAAGATCAGATTCCCTCCCTTTCTTCACATCTATTCCATTAATGTAAGGTAAAATGCCGAGCAGTGGTACTTTCGAAAGTGTCTGTATAACTGATGGATTGGTTTTTTCTGCCATACCTGATTTTATTTTTTCAGTATAGTTAAGTACGAAGCCAAGAACCTTAATACCTTCATTTTTGGCATATTTAATCGTCAGAAGACTGTGATTTATTGTACCGAGGATCGGTCTTGCAACAACAATAACAGGTATATTCATCTTTTTTATAAGATCTGTAAAAAAAAGTCCTTTACATACAGGAACAAGGATTCCCCCTGCACCTTCGACGAGAACTATATCATATCTCTGTGATAATTTTCTATAACAATCAAGAATATGGCTAAAAGATACCTTCACTCCCTCTATATCGGCTGCTATAGCAGGTGCAAGAGGGTGTTTGAAGACATAAGGCACTATTATATTGATGTCTTCTTTTATGCCGGCTGCTTTAAGCAAAAATAGTGCATCATAAGGCACAAGTTTGCTATTTTTAGCCAAAGATCCAGTTTCAACGGGTTTCATAACACCGACTGAGTAACCACTCTTTTTCAGAGCAAAAACAAGCGCCGCAGTCACAACTGTCTTTCCAACACCTGTGTCTGTCGCAGTGATAAAGATACCCTTGTTTCTCATATATATCATTTGGTGCCCAAGGCCGGAGTCGAACCGGCACGGAAGTCACCCTCCGAGGGATTTTAAGTCCCTTGCGTCTACCAGTTCCGCCACTTGGGCATATAAAGTTTTATTTTACATAAGGTTTTATCTTAAAATCAATACATTACAAGTGTCATAGTGTGTCACATAATGTTCATCCATCATTTTATCTGAGATTTAATCTTACGCCTTCAAAGGTAGTAGGTAAAGACAGTCCATCCTTATTTTAAATTTAAGATTATTATTCCATTTTTAAATAACGATTTCATGGCTTCCTCATAGGTATTTTATTGAGGTTTTATTATCCCATATCTTAACACATCTTAATACAATTTATAATCAAATTTTACATCTTGGAAGTAGTAAATCTTTAGGAGCGAAGCGAAGAATCTCGTTATCCTGAAAATCTTCTTTGCATTTTGGTAAGCTATTTTCTGAGCATCATCAGGATTTAGTTGAGATAGGATATTCTTGAGTTCATCCATTGAGACAATAGAGTCTGGATAGCAGAACCTCCATAAAAGGGAACTACCCTATCTGGATATTTTTCATAAAACTCTAAAACCTGGGATTCACTGGCTCCTCCACGGGGCATAATCCCGATATGGGAGACATCATTTGCGTTTATATCCTCGATTACTTTCTCAAATTCTACACCTGGGGCAACATGAGAATGACTACTACACTAAATTCTCTTTGACATGCCTTTCAGCGATCTCCCAATTCACGCCTCCCTGTTCAATGATCGTTCCTCCAGAACCGTTGGTTTTTCTCCTTACGAACCTGTTACTGCTTTCCCTTCATAAACATCTCAATCTGTTCCATTGGGGCTTCTTTCTGAGGCAATTTTCCTTCTGCTCTCAGTATACCTATTACCTCATGGGTAAGCGATTCAAAATTAACAATCCTTGCCCCTGGTTTAGTATGTTTTTCCCAGAATTTATTTGCCCTCTCAAGGGTGGAGAACCCGAGAGCATAGGGTTCCATGCTTCCCTTAGGGATGACATCACTGCCTACCAAGAAAAAACCCGTCATGGCATTAAACATTTTCTTACTTTGAAAGTCCATTACCTCTATCGACTGGAGTATTGGATTTTCACGATCCTGAAAAGTCACTTTGTGTTTAATAAAAACTAACTCGTACATGCAGCGAGCAGAACAGGTTGGAATCTTTTTCCCCTCTATTGTCACATAAAACTTCGTTTGACTTTTCGCCGTGTCCATATTGCATATGGGACAAATCTCTTCCGAGATGGCCTGGGATGGCGCTGCCATTATAAAAACTAACCCTATGATTATTAGCCACTTTTTCATCTTCTTTCCCTTCTTTCTTTTCATATCGTTCATAACTTAGGCTGTTGCCGAACTATCCTTTTCACTTTCTGAGGAGCCTTGAACTTGCTTTAGGGTTCGACAACAGCCTCAAATTTTACATACCTAATCTATCTACCATTTGACCTTGGTAGGTTTCCACTTTTTTGGTTTAAGCGTTACTTTAGCGTAATCCTCAAGTCTGTGCTTACTTTTATGGTCTTTGCGCGGCATTATCGGGAAACCAGGGAGTTTGTCACTTGTCCATCTTCCCATAGCCTTAAGTTCTTTAATTGCCAACTTTGCAAACCTGTCGTCTACCCATTCATCTACGAACTTTGATGGATCTTTGCTCTTTTCAGTTGTCAGTATTTTGACAGATCTCCAGCAATATGCAAGCCCTTTGATATGCTCACGGGCATTTTCCGTCAATCTTCCGTCCGGGACCTGCATATCCATGCTCATTCTGACCACTGACTGAGGGAATTCAGGAATGTCGCTCCAGCAATAATATGCTGCAAGATCGACATCGTTATTCCACATATCCCGTGCTTCCTCCTCGGCTTTAAGATATCCGACCATAATATCTGGACGATCGCGTAGCCATGGGACAATCATCAGTGTTGCACTCGTTGTGGTCCAATTATGAGGAACCTTGACAGGGTAAAATTTCCCACAGGTACACTTCATCTCAAGTCCCGTTATAAACCTGTTCGCTAACTTCAGGTGTTCAAGATAGACACAATAGGGATCCCAGGTGACACAGGCATCAATATTTTTTGCTCTCATGTGGGTTACCTGTAATTCCGTACTTTGATCAATTAGAGTTATCTTTATATTAAATTCATCAGCTATATCCAAAGAGTGTCTATGTTGACCCGAACCTAATGGAGTCGCTACCTTCCACCCGTCCACATCCTTTGGAGATTTAACTTTACCATTATCCCAGATATCCTTACGAATCATCAAGGCGCTCATTTCCCCCGTACCGTATCCACCGACATTCACATTTACACATGGTACGGTGTCCATGGTTCGTAGGCCTGGGGTATCACCCATATAGCCAACCATGTTTTTCCCTGCCAACATGTTGTTATTGATAAGTGGTCCTGAAAGGGATCTGAACCACTCTACTTTACTTCCTTTAGGTAGATATTTCTCCCACAACTTAGCCTGTTTGTTAATGTCTGCACACCAATGGTGGACACAATATGGCTGGAAACCAACGGTTATCTTAACAGGGTCGCCAACTCTACCGAATTCTCCCCTGGGCTCGCCATATTTGGAAGCTATCTCCCAGTATTCTGCCGGAATCTTCTTTTCAGCAGCATATGCCCCTCTCTTGTAAGGCACGGGTTCCATGAGTATGGGTGTTACGGTAGCGAGTCCAGTTACCACGGCTGTCCTTATAAAATCGCGCCGAGTCATTCCAAACTTCTCTTTTTCTTCATGCTCAGACTCAAGAAAACGATCATAATTTTTATTCATAAATTTCACCTCCTTTCTTTTTAGGATTTAAGGAACTCCCGATAATTTATTACAAAACTGATAATTATAATTTATACTTTCCCTGCCTTACATAAAATACCCCTCATCTGCGCATGCCCATCAAACTCTTCAAATGGAGGACCGTCAGAAGTAATTGTGTTGATATTAGATTGGGAATAGCCATGTTCAGGCTCTTGGTACTCGGGGAACCACCAACCCATAAGCATTGAGACAACGTTAGGATGTATCTCTTTCACAAACTTAGCCTTGCCTTTAACTCGCTCCCCTTTTAGTTGGAAGGATTCCAGCCACATCCAATCCCCTTCATTAATGCCTAAATTCCTGGCAGTCTGTGGATGGATCTCTATTTCTGGTTCAGAAGCTTTCTTGCGTATAGAAGGACAATTACGCTGCTCAGTATGCATGTAATACCTGATACGGTGGTTGATCATGATTAGCGGATATTCTTTCCATAAGTCTGGCGTACTAAGCGGACTAACCGGCTCTTCCTTATAATTTGGTAAGGGGTCATAGCGAAGTTTCATGAAGCGGGTTGAATAAAGTTCAATCTTTCCCGTAGGGGTATTCCATAACCATCCAGGTCTTTCATACTTCTTAAACTCCACCGGGAATTCAATTCGTTGCCCGGGGTGACCCAGAAGATCATCGAAAGTTATCCCCAAGCTTTCAAGACAATAATTGTTGAATTCATCTACATTATCCCAGGGCACATCTGCCCCCATCCTTTTGCCCAGCTCAAGGACTATCAGGCGGTCATCCCAACATTCTCCAGGAGGCTCTACGACCTTGGGACAGGCGACGATTGTATTTCCATAACCCTCCCAGCTATTTGTAACAACATTTGTCTCAGCCCAATGGGCGGCCGGGAGCACTAAATCTGCCAATTCAGCGGTCGGTGTCATAAAGATGTCCGCCACAACCATAAAGTCAAGTTGTTTAAGAATATTCCAGACTTTTTTTGCATTTTCTGCATGAACTACTGGATTTGCTCCAGGAAGGTACAAACCCCTTACCTTTCCCTTTTTAATCGCCTCTAATAATAAGTAATTATGACTCACATAATCGTTAAAAAAGTCCGTCTCTCGGGGACCAGACCAGATTGGATACTCGTTGTATCCAATCCTTTTTGCCTCCAACTCAGGTGCCCGACCCCAATTACGCGCTAACCACCATATATCTTTAAATCCTTTAAGATAAGTGTTCTTTGTGCCAGGTTTAGTAGAGTAGGTAGTTGGCGTTGGTAGAAGGTTCCCACCAGGAACATCTATATCGCCTTTAATAGCTATGAGGCAACTAATTGCTCGGGAGGCTTGGGTGGAATTGAGAGACTGCCCATCTACTCCCACTCGGGTACGGATACACGAGGGGCGAGTTTTACCATATAACCTCGCTGCCTCGATAATCTGTTCTTTAGGAAGCCAAGTGATTTGTGAAACCCGCTCGGGAGTCCAAGGCTGAACCCTTTCTCGAAGTTCATCAAAACCATAACAGTGCTTTTTTACAAAATCTTTATCGTACATTTCCTCCTCAATGAGTATATGAAGCCATCCTAAGGCTAAGGCGCCATCTGACCCAGGACGAATTCTAAGCCATATATCTGATTTTTTGGCTGCTGGGATAGGCCGGGGGTCGATAACGATAACCTTGGCTCCTTTCTTTTGAGCATTGAATATCTTTATTGACTTAGCAGGCCCAGTCTCAGTTATATTCGCACCCCACAGTACAATACACTTACTATGTTCAAAATCTATTCGGGTCTCCCATGTAACCCTCGCTCCAATAGTGTAATGGTCGGCCAAAGCTCCTCCTTTTGAGCACTGGTAATTAGAATCGTAAACATTTGGTGTGTTGAGAATCTTAGAAGATAGATGGGATGCCATTACTGTCGTGAATTTATGGTGGGAACTGATTCCTACGCAATTAGCTTCAGGTCCGTATCGTTTCCTGATTTCTTTGAATTTGCCAGCCATCAGATCGAGGGCTTCATCCCAACTAATCCGGCTCCATTGTCCCCCACCTCTTTCTCCGATCCTTTTAAGTGGGTAGAGAACTCTATCAGAGTTATACAATATTTCGTGTAAATAAGCTCCTTTTTCACAGCGAGAAGTTTTAATTTTAACTAGCCGCCCATCTTCTACTTGACACTGTATTTTGCAATTCTCGTGACAGTTTTGGCATACTGTGTCTACGGTTCTTATAGAGTGATCCAATGTGTCTACGATTCTTATAGCGTGTTCCTTGGATAAATGCTTGTTCTTCTTCATGTCGGCCTCATTTGGGCTCTACTCTACCACCCCTACACAAGATGCCTCTCATTTGGGCATGACCGTTGAATTCTTCAAATGGGGGGCCATCTGAAATAATTGTGTTCACATTATATTCAAAAACGCCATGTTCTGGTTCTTCTATTTCTGGATACCACCAGCCCTGAGAGATGGAGACGACATTGGGATGCATTTTTTCAACAAATTTAGCCCTACCTTTTACCCGCTCTCCTTTGAGTTGGTAGGATTCCAACCACATCCAGTCTCCATCCTCGACGCCTAACTCTTTTGCCGTTTGGGGATGGATCTCAATCTCAGGTTCAGACGCCAGTCTGCGCAGAGAGGGACAATCAAACCGTTCTGAATTCTGATAGAACCTTAGCCGGTGATGGACCATTATAAGAGGATATTCTTTCCATACATCAGGTGTACTGATAGGGCTAACGGGATCTTCTTTATAGTTTGGCAATGGATCGTAGCCAATCTTCTTAAACCAGTACGAATAGAGTTCAATCTTTCCCGTAGGCGTGTTCCATTTCCAGCTAGGCAGTTTATACTTTTTAAACTCCATAGGAAATATCATCTGATGTTTGGGCTGAGCCATAAGCTCTTCATAAGTCGTTCCAACAGGCTCCAGCATCCAGTTGTGAAGTTCATCAATATTATTATAGGGCATATCCGCACCCATCCTTTTGCCCAGCTCAATTACTATCTTCATGTCGTCCCAAGCTTCTCCAGGTGGGTCTACTACTTTAGGACAGGCGACGATGCTGTTGCCATAAGGCGCTCCTGGAGCCCCACTGAGTGTATGATTTAAACTGTCAATTTCGGCTGAATGAGCCGCAGGGAGAACCAAGTCTGCAATTTCAGCCGTAGGAGTCATAAAAATATCGCTTACCACCATAAAATCAAGTCCTTTAAGAATATTCCAGAGCCTTTTGGGGTTGGCGTAATGGGCTATCGCATTATTGCCTGGGATATAAAGACCTCTGATTTTGCCCTGCTCCATAAAATCCAATAACCCAGGGTAATGACTGTTATAATCGAACCAGCTTATTTCCTGAGGGCCATTGTAAATTGGATACTCGCGGTATCCTGGTCTTTTAGCCTCGAGATCCGGGGAACGGCGCCAGTTTCGCATCATCCAGTAGATATTTCTAAACCCGTTAAGGGTTGTGTTCAGGTATTCCCTTGGTCCAAGGGCAGTAGCGGTAGGGATATCAGTAGGTGTATGAATAATATTACCTCCGATAGAATCCAGATCGCCCTTGATACTGAAAATGCAAGTGATTGCCCGGCAGGTTTGGGTGGAATTAAGAGACTGCCCATCTACACCCAGTCGCGTGTGGATACAAGAGGGGCGAGTTCGACCATATAACCTCGCCGCTTCAATAATCTGTTCTTTGGGGACCCAGGTGATTTTTTCAGCCCGCTCAGGAGTCCAAGGCTCAACTCGTTCTTTAAGTTCGTCAAAACCAATGCACTGTTCTGTCACGAATTCTTTATCGTACAGTTCCTCATTAATCATGACATGGAGCCACGCCAAAGCCAATGCACCATCTGATTGCGGTCGAACCCTGAGCCAAATATCCGCCCTCTTAGCCGTCTCTGAAAAACGTGGATCAATAACAATAATCTTTGCACCTTTCTTCTGGACATTGAACATATTTCTGGCTTTAACTGGCCTGGTATCTATTACATTCGCCCCCCAGAGGACAATGCACTTGCTGTTCTCATAATCAATACGGGTTTCCCATGTAACCCATTCCCCGAAGGTATAGAAATCGGAGATGCAGCTGCATTGTGAACATTGGTAATTGGCGTCTAATATGTTTGGGGTGTTGAGGAATTTTGCTAAACTATGACATGCATCGCATGTTCTTTCTTTGTGGTGGGAGGTAATGCCAACACAATTAGCCTCTGGTCCATAACGATCTTTAATTTCAGTGAACTTCTTTGCCATTAAATCGAGGGCTTCGTCCCAACTGATCTGAATCCAATTCCCGGTACCCTTTTCTCCAGCCGCCTTCAATGGATACTTTAATCGCCTTGGATGATGCAAAGTTTCTGCCATGTATAATCCCTTTTCACAGCCTGTATGTAATACCTTGGTCAGTTGGCCATTCTCGACTTTACATTCTATGAAACACCTCTCGTGACAAATCTGACAAATTGTTTCGACTGTTCCTGTAAATTGACTTCTCTCTCTCATAACGAACCTCCTCTAAAAGCACCCGAGTTCACATTCAACAATCTTAATCTTGAGTTCATTTGCTGTTTTCCCGGAATCACTGTAAGATACATTCATCTCTTTCGCTAACTCTCTTAGTTGATGGCATGTTACCCTATTATCATTCGCTAACCCTTTCAGTGCTTTTTTAAACTCTTCATTCATGTGACCTCCTTTCTTTATTTATTGTAGATAAGCAAAATCTATGCCATTACCTAAGATGTTGCTAACTATTTGATATAATTGAATTATTATTAAAAACATGAAGTCACACAACGCTACGCTATCTCATTTATGATATTAACATTCGATTTTTGAGAAGTTAGATTTGTGATTAAAATAATTTTGTTGTCTTGGAGTTTGATTTGCAGGGATATAATTCTAAGAAACTAATGTGACCTGTTGGATGAATGCAGTTTTCTCCACAAGGTATTAAGACTGATGCCCAATCTCTTTGCTGTCTCCTTTTTGTTGGACCGAAATTTTCTTAAGGTATCTTTTATAATCGCCTTTTCGTATTCCTCTACTTGTTCTTTCAGTGTTTGCTGTGAAATATCAGATGACAGTTTCCCAGATATGTTACTCGCCTCTCTTGTTATAATTATATGATTATCTAATCCTTCAAAAAGTTTAAGGAGTAAACTATCGTCGGATACTGATTCACCAAGCAGGATTACATATCTTTTTATCAGGGAGTCAAGTTCACGAATGTTTCCAGGCCAGTTATATTCCTTCATATTTTCAATCATAGTCTCAGATATTCTTTTCCTGCCCCTCGTATATTTGTAAAGGATTTCTTTAATAATGACAGGAATATCTTCCGGTCTTTCCCGCAAAGGTGGGATATCTAACTTGAGGATTGCCAGACGGAAATAAAGATCCATCCTGAATCTTCCTAATTTTACATCTCTCCATAAGTCTTTATAAGTAGAGCTAATAATTCGCACATCTATAGGCACAATCCTGTCACCACCAACGCGCATCACCTCTTTTTCCTCAAGAACCCTTAATAATCTTACCTGTAGATTCTGAGAAATGTCAGCTATCTCATCAAGAAAGATTGTTCCTTCGTTTGCCAGTTCAAACAAGCTGACCTTGCCACCTCTTTTTGCTCCTGTAAATGCACCTTCTTCGTATCCAAAAAGTTCACTCTCTAACAACGATTCAGACAGGGCTGAACAATTTATTGCCACGAAAGGTTTGTTTTTCCTGCTGCTTAAATTATGTATGCTCTGGGCAAAAATCTCCTTTCCTGTCCCTGTCTCTCCTTGAATTAATATTGTTGCATCGGTTTCAGCATATTTTTTTGCGTTATATACAACCTCTTTCATTGTTGTGCTTTCGCCTTTAATCTGGTCTATTGTATATTTAGCTACAAATCCTTTTTTATAGAGTTCTTCTCTCAACTTCCTATCAATTTTTTGAATGCTTGAAGCCTCTTTAAATGTTAATACAACACCTTGAGTCATATCGCCAACTTTAAAAGGAAGTGAGTTTATTACAACATGTAGGTCCCCTATATGACAGATCTGATCCATTTCTGGTTTTCCTGTCCTTAAAACATTGAACAAGCCTGTAAATCTTAAAGCACAGTGGGATGACAATGGCTCGGAACAAAGTTCCGGTAGAGATTTTCCAACCTCTTTTTTCAATTCAATGCCTAAAATCTCCTCAGCTGTCTGATTGAATGTTTTAATCCTACCATTATTATCAACCACTATAACTCCTTCTTTAATTGTTTCGAGAATTGCCCGGAGTTGCGCTGTATCCCTTTGTTCCTTCCTTCGTGTAGAAGCAATAGCTCTGGCCTCTCGAAGAGCCTGTAGAATTGCTCCCTTTGTGGCAAAGATAATAATTCCTACCCCTCCTAATGAAGTGATTATCTGATTGGCAATTCCTCCACCAACAACACAGCTTATTCCTTCTTCTACTGCTTTTGAGATACCATTCATTAACTCTTCCGTTGTAGAATAAATTATCTGGCGTATTTTTATAGAAAGCAAATTCTCGAAAACCTCAATACCATCAGTTGGTATGGAAAAACTTACAAGTCCAATATTAGAACTGTAATTCTTTGCCTCAATAAGAGCATTGAGTATATCCTGATGTGTTATTGCTATCTTAACAACAGGCTGACCAATGGTCTGAGCCAAAATATCACCAAATCCTCTGAGTGCAAGTATTACTTCAACTCCCTCATCAAGAAGTTTTTGGGCAACAGGGACTGCTTCTTCCATTCTTGCTAATTTTACTAATTTCACTATTAACTCTTCAGTCTCTGGGTCAGAATAATGTTTGACCATCTCGCAGACTTTGGCTGAATTAGAGAGGAGGGCAAATTTATATTTTTTATTCTTCATAACTTCAATACCTCTACTCCTAAGTTAAATAATACTATAACAAAAATAGTTATAATAAAAAATGATATTTTTCATTTACCTTATTCGGAACTTTAGGGAAAGAAATCTGCTGGATTAGACTAACAGCATTTTTTGGTACTAAAAAGCGGAGAGAAGTTACTTTTCATCTCCACTTCTAAAATCTCTTTATAACATTTCTTTTTTGTTAGTGTTATTTCTTGGTGGCAACAACATCTACCATCTTATCTTCCTGTTCTACCAAGGCAGATATCTTTCGTATCGCATCAGGACCATTATCAGCATATCCATCAGCACCTATCTTATCAGCATATTTCTGGGTAACCGGGGCTCCACCGATGATAACTTTTATTTCATTTCGGATTCCATTTTCAGATAGTAACGAGATTACCTCCTGCATCCGTGGCATGGTTGTAGTCATCACAGCCGACATTCCCAGCACCTGGGGACGTGTTTCTTTTGCCTTTGAAAGGAAGACTTCGTTGGATACATCAACACCGAGGTCAACAACTTCATACCCAGCAGTTTCAAGAAGCATGATCACGATATTCTTCCCGATGTCGTGTATGTCGTCTGCGACAGTTCCGATCATTACCTTAGCCGGAGTATGTGTCTTTTTCACTTTAACATGTGGTCTCAGAACCTCAACAGCGGACTTCATAGCCCGCGCAGCCCTGAGAAGTTCAGGAACAAAGTATTCATGTCTGTCAAACTTTTCGCTGACTAACGCCATGCCTTTGGTAAGCCCGTTGACTATAGCATTACCTGGATCTACACCTTCCTCAAGCGACTGTTTGGCAAGCTGGGCTGCTTCGTTATGTTCTCCTCTGTCAACAACATCTGCCAGTTTTGCAAGGATATCATCCGTCATAACTTTTTTCATTTTACCTTTACCTCCCAATGTTTTTTATAATGAAAAACTCTGTTCTAAAACTGGAACTACAGCTTTGGAAACGCACCACTACGGAAAAACTTAAGGAAAGCCTCACAGTCTTGGTCGTTTCCACGCAATGTTTCAGCAGATCTAATCAAGGACATCAGTATTTGATCAGTCGGATCGCAGACAACCGCATCCAACCCTCGAGCCATGAGCATTACTATATAAGCTCTGTTCAGCCATTTTCTTTCAGGCAGACCAAAGGAAATATTACTAACTCCACATACAGTATGCGCATCTGGGAACTCGCTATGTAACGCAGCAACACAGTCTGTAACATCTGTCCCATTGCTCTGATCAATAGCTACAGGTAAAACGCATGGATCCAAGAAGATGTCCTCATCCGTCAGTCCTGTATCCCTGAGGTATTTAACCAGACTCTGGGCTATTTCAATCTTCGATCGCACTCCTCCTTTGACTATACCTTTTGCTGCACACAGTCCAATAGTCCGAGGTTTCCACTTTTCTATCACCTTAAGCCCAGGACCAAGTCTTGGTGGTGACAGGGAGATGGAATTCAGAATCGGCCTGCCTCTTTTCCAGTCGTAGACTTCCATTCCACGGAATTGAGCCTGCATCGAATCGCTGTCAAGGCACAGTGGCAAATTGACAGAGCGCTGGACTACCTCAACCAGCCAAGCCATAGTCTCAGGCTCACGCTCTGGTATGCCTGCATTAACTCCGATGTAGTCCGCTCCTGCCTCAGCCTGTGCGACTGCCAAATCAGTCACAAATGACGCATTCCGATCCTCTACTGCATTTAGCACAGACTTACGGCTACAGTTAATTAGTTCTCCAATAATTACCATTAGAGACTTCCTAATTGAGAGACTTAGCTTCCATGTCTACTTGCGTTAAAATCTTTCCATGTATCAATGAAAGCCCTGAAGTTTTCCTTTGGAGTATCCTTGGGTACAACACATGCCCCCGAGAGCATAAAGCCTTTGGCTTTGGTCCCAATATCAAGCGCCTCTCTGGTCTCCTTTTTCACCTGCTCCACGCTACCTTCAAGCATAGTCTGGACTACATCAACCTGACCCAACAGAGATACCTTGTTTCCCATCTCTCTGACTGCTTTTTTGAAATCTACATTAACATATCCTGAGTCCAGACTGATAATATCTGCACCTGTCTTCACGATCAGGTCCCAGCGGTCATCCCACCACCCACATATGTGATACATCACCTTGGCTCCAGCCTCGTGATAGGCGTCGAATTGCTTCTTGTCAAATGGTAGCGAGAACTTTTCGTAGTAGTCTCTTTTTACGAAGCTCCCTGATGCAAGTGGATTGGCAATCAGAATAATGTCGGCTCCTGCCTCAATAAGTGCCTTGCCATATATGATACAACCCTCGGTTGCAAGTTCAATCAGTTCCATAAGCCATTTCGGTCTGTCCTCGAGATCCAGCATAAAATTATTAATCCCCCTAAGAAAAACGGCATTTCTATAACCAGCCTGGCAGAAAGCGACGATCGGCAACTCATTCCCCACGCGCTCTTTAAGACCACGGACAATGTTTATAAGCAGAGGAATCTTGGCATCACATGACGGATCAAGCATCTTGATCTGCGATAAATCTGTGCTGTTTTCCAGCGGACTTTGTACCGGGTTGGGAGCCTGGTCCTCATAGTATGTCTGTTTGAGTCCCATCGCCTCAGCCTCGGGACTGGTCATCATGATATCCCATACGCAATCAAGGTCGAACTTCTTTGAGAAGTTGACCTGTACATCCACGAAACGGCGGTAGTCTTCGTACATCTGACTGAATGTATAACCGTAGTAAGTAATACCATACTCCCGTATGAAAGGAAGGCAGGGCACACGGTCTACTTCCCTCAGTTCAGTAGCAGCCATTACTCGTTCTTTAGGTGTCATGTCTCTTTTCTTGCCCATATATTGAATCTCCCTTTATGTATCTCCAACCTTTAAACTATTCAATTAATCCTGAATATTCTCTTTGCATTCTGGTAAGCGATTTTCTGAGCAACATCAGGATTTAGTTGAGAAAGGATATTCTTGAGTTCATCCATCAAAGCAGAATACATCTTACCATAACATTTTGGGCTCATTGCATCACAACTGATCATTATCCTGTCAGGATAACTTATAAATAACTTCCTCCAGTCCTCCCCTAAATGTCCATTCTCATCAATAACTGAGTTTTTCAAGGTGTATTCCTTAAATATTGCTAATGATTCTGGTGAGACTCCTTTTGCGTTATTGGCCCTCGGTTGGACATCACTGATATCTGTATAGAGATTAGGATGTTTATCAAGCATGGCTTTAACTACCTCTGGATTTGCCCTTCCTAAGTGACACCAGATAATCAATGCATCCTTATTGTGCTCAAGGAGTCTTTCAAGACGGGGGACTGTATCTTCATCAGCAGATTTACTCACAAACTCTATATACTCTCCTTTGGACTCTGCCTCCATGTGGATAAATACTGGAAGGTTCAATCTGGCAGCAAGATCAATCAGTCTGAACATAAATGGTGAATCTGCTGGGAAATTATAGTCATGCGCCTTCTCAGGGACTGCTTGGCCATTGCCGTAATGTCTGAGTCGTATCTCCCCGATCCCCTTGAATGGTCCTCCTTTTAAATCTTTCTCTATCTTTTCTATTGATCTTTCAAAATTTTCCTCCCACCAACCCTGGCGATAACCCTGGAAAAATATTATCTCTTCCCTGTTAATAGATATATTAGACCCCTGGCATAATAGAGTCTGAATAGCAGAGCCTCCATAGAATGGGATCACTCTGTCTGGATATCTCTCATAGAATTTTATAACCTGGGCTTCCTTAGCTCCTCCACGGGGCATAATCCCGATATGAGAGACATCATTTGCGTTTATATCCTCGATTACTTCCTCAAAGTCTACACCTGGTGCAGCATGAGAATGGATGTCTATATACTGCATCGTTTTTCCTCCCTTGTCTAATAGATTACATTTATTTATCCGTTACTTCGATCATCTTAATCCGATCTTCCCGAAGGCTCAAGAATATCCTGTCCTTCTTACGCTCTACCTCAAAATAAGGATTAGCCTGCACTCTGAGGGTCAGATCGCCCACTTTCACCCAGTAGTTAATGACGTTTCCCAAGAATGCCGATCTCTGAATTTTGCCTTCCAAGATATTGACCACTTTTCCCGGACGCTCGGTGTAAAGTTCAAAATCTTCCGGGCGAATACATAGAAGCACCCGGCTGCCCAGACCTACCAGATGTGAGTTGAGCCCGCTACAGACCACCTCTTCTCCTTCTTCAGTCTCAACTATACGACAGCCTTCGTCTATCCGGGAGATTACCCCAGGAATGAAATTAGACACACCGATGAAGTCAGCTACAAATTTTGACTGGGGCTTGTGATAGATTTCAAATGGAGTCCCTTCCTGAACAACCGCCCCACTTTCCATGACTATCACCTTATCCGACAAAACCATTGCCTCACTCTGGTCGTGGGTAACATAAATCGTCGTCACACCAGTCCGCCTCTGTATCTCTTTGAGCTCGAAGCGGACTATCTCTCTCACCTTTGCATCAAGGTTAGCCAGTGGCTCATCCAGGAGAAGCAGACGAGGCGAATAGACTAATGCCCTCGCCAGAGCCACCCGCTGCTGCTGACCACCTGAGAGTTCTCCAGGGTAGCGATCGGCAAGACCCTCCATATGAACCAAAGACAAGATTTCATCTACCTTCTCTGTGATCTTGGATTTGGAGAACTTACGAATCCTTAAGGGATAGGCAATATTGTTATACACGGTGAGGTGAGGCCAGATAGCATAAGATTGGAACACCATGCCAATATCCCGCTTTTCTGCAGGTTCATTTATCCCCTGAGAGCGGGAAAAGACAGTCTTCTCGTTAATGATGACCTCTCCTTGGTCAGGTTCAAGAAGGCCGGCAATCATCCGCATCGTGGTCGTTTTGCCACTGCCACTGGGTCCTAAAAAGGTAACCAACTTGCCGTCCTCCACATCTATACTTATATGGTTAACCGCAGTAAAGTCACCAAAGGACTTCACCAGATCAACCGCACTCACCATTATCTTCATAGCCATTCCTCCCGCTCAATCACAGTATAAAGCTAAAACACCTTTTCAGAGCCTTCGATCTTAATGATTGGCGGTAACTCAGCTCCTTTATATGGGGTCTTGATTTTGCCCTTGACTGTTTCTTGAGGTGATAGTTTCCCCTCCTTAGGCAGGATGACCCTACCGCTAGCCCACCCACCTTCTTCCTTAGCTGAGGCGAAAATGATGAACTGAGCGGGCGTACTTCCCATATTCTGGATAGTGAACTCTACCACCAGTCTGCCCTTCTTCTCTCCCTCTTTTTCCATCTCCAATGTAGGCATGATAGCAGTAATCTTTAAATTCTCTGATACCTCTACCTGTATCTCTGGCTCTACAGCAAAAGCATAGTTAGCCGATAAAAGCCAGATTGCCACCAACACTATAACAATCATTTTCTTCATGTTACCCTCCTGATAAACTACGCTTTGATAGTTCACTACGCTTAGTTAATTCTGCAAACTTGACTCGGGTTAGTTTCATGATAATTCCCACAAAAATCAGGGTAAGCAAAGAACTAATGATGATGAACGAACACATTTGCTGCCAGCGGCCATCTTCCCATGTGTTAAAGATGATATAGGCAAAGACCTCGTTTCCTAAACTGAAGAGAATGATGGATGCCCCTACTTCTCTTACCATAGAGGCAAATATCACGATGAGTCCCACGAACATGCCTGGTTTAACCAAAGGCAGTGTCACCGTCCGAAACTGGTGCAGCCACGAAGCACCGCATACCCTTGCAGAATCCTCCAGTTCCTTATCAATCTGAAGAAATGAACTCTGTGCCGACTGAAGCCCCAATGGCAGGTCTTTCACTATATAAGCCAGCAAAAGAATCCAGATGGTGCCATAAAGCATAAAGGGATAAACGGTGTAACCAAAAATCATGGCTACACCTAAAACCACTCCTGGTATGGTCAGTGGAATCATGCAGGTAAAACCCAATGCTTTTCGACCGAGGAATTTGGTCTTGGTGATTATGTAAGCAGCTACGCCTGTAAGAGTCATCGTAAACAACGCTGCCGTTATTGATAGCCAGAAACTGTTGATAAGAGCCCTTTGCGAAGGGGCTTCAAGAATTATTGTCTTCTTATACTCGGAAAAATCCCAGTGCCGAAACAGATCCAAAAAGTCCATGCCAGGCTGAAAGGCGAATGCTTTAGTCGATCGCAGGAATATGACCAGATAAGGAAGAATAGCTACCAGGAAGATATACAAACTGCATATGCCGAAGGTAAGCCAACGCCACTTACCCAGTTTTACCTCCTTTGACCGGAACCCTTTACCGCTGATAGTCACATAACTCTTCCTGCCAAGAACCATACCCTGTCCCCACATAGCCAGGGAAGCCAAGAATAGGAGGATTAATCCCTGGATGGCAGACTGGTGGAAATTCACAGGCACAATGCTAAGAGATGTGTAAATGGCTGTAGTTAAAAGCCAGATGTTGGCGGGCAGGCCGATAACCACATGAATACCAAAGAGGTTGTTAGAATACATGAATGCCAGTAACGCCCCCGCAGTGATGCCCGGCAAGAGTAGAGGCAGGGTCACACGCATGAATGTCCTGTATCTTGAAGCACCGCTGATGGTAGAAGCCTCCTCCAGTTCTGGATTTATCTGTCTCATGACTCCCACTGTGAGAAAGAAGACAAAGGGGATCATGTACAAGACTGAGGAAAAGATGAGCCCTGGCATGCTTAATACGTTTAGAGTTAAATCTATGCCGAGTTTATCAAAAACAATATTGATAAGCCCACCTTCCTTATCTGCAAGTATTATCCATGCGAGACCAGAGACAATAGGCGGTGTGATGAAGGGCAATATGCTAATGAACTCAAAAAACTCCTTGCCTGGAGTATCAGTACGGGCTACGATCAAAGCCAGGGCTATGCCTACCACTACTGCTATAACACTACCCACTACCGAGACATAGATCGTGTTCCATGTAGCTTCCCACAGGAAAGGTGCCTTAAATGCTTCCTTCCAGTTATTAAGGGTTAACCCTCCCTCGTCGGCAGTAAAGGATGTCCCAAATAGCCAGAAAAGGGGCCACAATACAAGAAACGCAATGGCTAAACCCATAAGCAAAAAAATCATTGTCTCTACACGGGGTAGCCGTAAACCCAAAAGTCTCTCTTTTAATGCGAATGTCTCCTGCGTAGCCATAGATTTAGAACGTCTTTTTCCTACCCCTCAAAGCATTGTTAGCATTGTTGATAAACTCACGCGTCTCCTCGGATGTAATCTTCTCAATATCCAGTATCCAGCATTTTTCTATAGGCCAACGTCCTTTGATGAAATCGGAGGTCTTCAGATCTTTACGTATGCTGTTATAACCCAGTTCCTTGACATTTACGATCTGCCCTTCCCTGGATAAGAGCCAGTTGACCCACAATCTGGCTGTATATGGATGGGGTGCCTTGCTGTTGATCATAATCACAGCATGCTGGGCTATGCTTCCTTGTTTAGGGTATCTCCAGCCCAAGTCTGCCCCTTGTTTGATGGCATACCAGATTTCCTGATCCCAATGCTGAACAGCGATTGGTCGTCTTCCACTAACGAGTGTGTCTGTCAGGTTGCCTATCTGACCTGACAACAAGTGACCGTTCTCATACATTGCCTCCATCCACTTGAAACCCAGTCCTGTGGGAGGGTGTGGGCTTCTCGGGTCTTTTGGTCTGACATCAGATGCAAAGGAAAACCAGTTGAGTGCAAAGCCCGCAGCCGCCGGATCTCCAGAAGTGGTCTTGTTTTTCCACTGAGGCTTTGTAAACTCCCATAAATCCGCTGGCACTTCCTCATCCTTATATACCTTTCGGTTCCATGCCATAACATGGGTTTGAAAGTCGTAAGAAACATATCGGCCACCCGCACCTTTGGCTACATCAATGATATTCTTCCATTCAGGCAAATTGTCTACTCGGGCAGCATAGCCACGCTTCTTAAAATCAGGATATAGTTCCGCTGCCCCGCTGTATATTGCATCACAATTCTCAACCCCCCGTGCCTTCTCAGCATAGAACCTCTGTCCGATGATGAGGCCACCTGCCCTGACGAAATCAGTCTTGACAAAAGGATAGGTCTCGCTGAATCTCTTTAAATAGTGTCTATTTGCAAATACGGGTTTAGCACTATAAAAAACAATCGCCCCCTCCTTTTTTGCCCCCTCAATGAGTTCCTCTAATGTAAGATGGTCTTTAGAGTCAAGATATTCATGTACATCCTTTGCCCATAAGGATTCAGGAGACAGGGCTGCGAGTGTCCCTAATGCAATACCACCCTTAATAAACTCTCTTCTGCTAATAGTTCCTCGCCTGTTAGACATAATTTTTCCTCCTTTCATTAAAATATTTTGTTAGACATAAAACTAACCCTCTTTTTGATAAAAGCAAAATATATGCCAACATCCAGGTATGTTGCTAACTACTTAATTTAATT
>JBFLZU010000070.1 GCA_040756155.1 Nitrospirota bacterium
AGACTATGCGGGGCGCAGAGCGTGCTATAACGACTATATCTATAGACGACAGGAAAGGTAAGCCAAACAGATTGAAGAAGAAAGTTGAATCCATTGAGCGGAGACTGGGAAGAGAACTGTCAAAATAGTGTTGCGGTGCTGCGGTGATGCGGTGCTGCGGTCAGGAGGAGTTATGAAGATAACACTTAGTGTAATAAAGGCAGATATAGGTGGTTATGTAGGGCATACAAGTGTCCATCCGAGGCTTCTCGAGCATGCAAATGAAAAGTTGTCATCAGCCAAAGAGAAGCACTTGTTGATAGACTATCATGTAACACGATGTGGCGATGACCTTGAACTTATCATGACCCATGAAAAGGGTATAGATAATCAGGATATCCATAAACTTGCATGGAATACATTCACATCGTGCACTGAAGTAGCAAAGGAATTGAAACTCTATGGTGCAGGGCAGGATATGCTTAAAGATGCATTCAGTGGGACTGTAAAGGGTATGGGTCCTGGTGTGGCTGAGATTGAATTTGAAGAAAGAAAAAGTGAACCAGTCATAGTTTTTATGGCTGATAAGACCTCCCCAGGTGCATGGAATCTGCCACTCTTTAAGATATTTGCAGACCCATTCAATACGGTAGGTCTTGTTATAGACCCGAGTATGCACGATGGCTTTATATTTGAGGTTCTCGATGTTAAAGCTGGAAAGAAGATTACCCTTTCATGCCCTGAAGAAATGTATAACCTTCTTATCCTTCTTGGGGCTACAGACCGATACATGGTTAAGGCGATATATAGAAAAACAGATGGTGAGATTGCTGCGGTCGCATCCACACAGAGGCTTGGACTTATAGCAGGAAAATATATAGGTAAGGATGACCCTGTGATGATTATAAGGACGCAGAGTGGTTTTCCCGCTTTAGGTGAGGCGCTTGAGCCATTTGCATTTCCTCACCTTGTAGAAGGATGGATGAGGGGATCACATCATGGGCCCTTCATGCCCGTTGCATTCTATGAGGCTAATCCCTCAAGGTTTGATGGTCCTCCACGGGTAATAGCAGCAGGTTTCCAGATAACAAATGGTAGACTGATAGGACCTCGCGATCTGTTTGATGATCCGAGTTTTGACGAGGCAAGACACACCGCTAATATTATATCTGACTATATGCGCAGACACGGACCATTTGAGCCTCATAGACTGAGTCTCGATGAACTTGAATACACCACATTTCCCCAGGTGCTGAGTAAGATCGAAGGAAGGTTCAAGGACGACGCATAGGTTGATGACCAATAGAGTCAGTGGCCCATATGGAGGGATCTATGGCAGAGAGGCGATATATAGGTCTTGATGCAGGCTCTATCAGTGTAAAACTCATAGTCCAGGATGAAGGTCTCAGGATAATTCACGAATCCTATGAAAGACATTATGGACAGCCTTTAAAGGTTGCCATGAATCTGCTTGAAAAGACGGAGCCAGCCAACTGTCTTGGTATTACAGGTTCTGTCGGAAAACTCCTTGCCTCAATCCTGTCTGTTGAATTTGTTAACGATATAATAGCACAATCAACTGCTGTCTCAAGATTTTATCCTGGAATAAAAACCATCATAGAGATGGGTGGTGAGTGCTCAAGGTTAATTATCTTAGAGAATGGTATACTTAAGGATTTCTCGATGAATTCGATATGTGCTGCAGGGACATGCTCATTTCTCGATCAACAGGCAGAACGACTTAACCTCACTATAGAAGAGTTTGCTGAACTTGCGATGAAATCGAAAAAGCCTCCTCGGATTGCTGGGAGATGTAGTGTATTTGCGAAATCGGACATGATACACCTCCAGCAGATAGCAACCCCTGATTACGATATAATCGCGGGACTCTGCTTTGCTGTGGCAAGAAACTTTAAGAGTACAATATGCAGTGGCAAAAAAATCCATACTCCCGTTATCTTTATTGGAGGTGCAGCTTCAAATAAGGGAGTGGTTCGAGCATTCAGAGAAGTTTTTGAATTAGGGGATAATCTTGTTATTCCTGAACATCATCTGACAATGGGTGCTATTGGTGCGGCGATGATGGCGGCGAAGAAGTTAGTGAATGGTGAGTTGCAAGCTAAAGAAGAATATATCAAAAAACTGGAGGAATATCTGAGATCCGCTGATGGTTACCAGGGTGAGGGGCTTACACCATTAAAAATTCAGGGTTCGGAGTTAAGAGTTGATAGTCTAAATACATGCCAGATTCAAACTTCTAACTCTCAACTCTCAACTCTCAACTCTCAACTCCCAAAGATTCCAGCATACCTTGGTATTGATGTCGGATCAATAAGCACAAATCTTGCAGTGCTCGATGAAGACAAGAACCTTCTTGCAAAGCGCTACCTGATGACCGCTGGAAGACCGATAGAGGCTGTAAGAAAAGGGCTTGATGAGATAGGAGATGAGATAGGTGATTATGTGGTTATCAAAGGGGTTGGCACAACAGGTTCTGGGAGATACATGATAGCAGACTTTGTAGGTGCAGACATTGTAAAGAATGAGATAACCGCACAGGCTACTGCTGCAATAGAAATAGATGCTACAGTAGATACCATATTTGAGATTGGTGGACAGGATTCAAAATATATAAGCATAGACAACGGTGTTATAGTTGATTTTGAAATGAACAAGGTATGTGCTGCAGGCACGGGTTCTTTTCTGGAAGAACAGGCAGAGAAACTCAGCATCAGCATTAAGGATGAGTTTTCTGATATGGCGCTTTCATCCTGTTCTCCATGCAGGCTTGGAGAAAGATGCACTGTATTTATGGAGACCGCACTTGTAAGCAACCTGCAAAGAGGGGCACCCAAGGATAATCTTGTAGCAGGACTCAGTTATTCTATAGTTTACAACTATCTTAACCGTGTTGTCGGAGATAAGCGAATAGGGAATAATATCTTTTTCCAGGGTGGGGTAGCATTTAATAGAGGTGTAGTTGCCGCTTTCGAGAAGGTTCTCGGAAGAAGGATAACAGTGCCACCCGATCATGATGTAACAGGTGCTATAGGAATGGCACTTATAGCTATGAGATATATGAAAGGCAGTTATGAGTTAAGAGTTAAGAGTTATGAGTTAAAGGATAAAGAAAAC
This sequence comes from Nitrospirota bacterium, assembly GCA_040756155.1. Classification (NCBI taxonomy): domain Bacteria; kingdom Pseudomonadati; phylum Nitrospirota; species Nitrospirota bacterium. The sequence goes on from JBFLZU010000070.1 coordinate 3,115, forward strand.
TCAAGACTAAACTCTGAACTCCGAACTCTTAACTCCAAACTCCAAACTAAGTTCAAGGGATTTGGACTTTCTAAAAGGAACTACACTATAAACCCATTCGAATGCAAGGGATGCTCAAACCTGTGTGAGATAAAACAGGTAAAGATAGAGGGGGAGGGGAGTTCTTTATTTTATGGAAGCAGGTGTGAGAAGTATGATGTTAAAAGAAAATCGAGAGCAGAAGAGATACCTGATTTATTTAAGAGAAGGGAAGAGTTATTAACCGCTGCTTACGAGCGATGTATTAACAATACGCAACACTCAACAGTCTCTTTTCCTGATACTCGTCCAAAAATTGGTCTTCCATGGATGCTTTTCTTTCAGGAATATCTACCATTCTGGGGGACACTTCTACGGGAACTCGGTTTTAATGTGGTGCTTTCCGATAAGACGAACAGGTCTATAATAAACAGTGGTGTGGAGTCAGTGGTTGTAGAGACATGTTTCCCGATAAAGGTTGCACATGGTCATGTGCTCGATCTTATCCAGAAGGGTGTTGATACTATATTTGTTCCAAGTTTCATAAACCTTAACACAGAGAAAGATATATACAGGAGAGGTGTTTCATGTCCATATGTGCAAACCATTCCATATGTTCTCAAAACAATTGTAAAAGATATAGATATTGTAAGACCCGTGGTGGATATGAGCAGGGGACGAGGTTTTCTTGAAAATGAGATAAAGAATGTTTTTGAGAAATACAATCTATCTATACGTTCCATCCGCAGGGCAATAGATACTGCATTTAAAGCACAGGCAGAATTTTATAACGCTATCCAGAAGGAAGGCAGTAAGATATTGAAAGATGTTTCTGAAGGAAAATACCCGAGAGCCATAGTGATAGTTGGAAGGTCTTATAACTCAGTAGATTCAGGTGTAAATCTTGATATTCCGAGAAAACTCAGGGATATGGATGTGATCCCTATACCTATGGATTTCCTGCCATTAAACACAATAGATATCTCTGATGAATTTCCGAATATGTACTGGAGGTCAGGGCAGAGGATACTCGGAGCCGCTGAATTTATAAGAAAGAACAAATATCTCAACGCCATTTACATAACAAATTTCGGATGCGGTCCTGATGCATTTATTATCAGATATTTCAAGGAACGAATGGGTGGCAAGCACTTCCTTCAGATAGAGATAGACGAACACAGTGCAGATGCCGGTGTGATAACGAGATGTGAGGCATTTCTTGATAGTATTGAAAATATTGGCAATGTTGCTATAGATGAGATAAAAAGGCTTAGAACTGTTACTATAAATAGGGGTTCTCGAGAGAGGCGCACTTTATATATCCCGAGAATGGCTGATCACGCATTTGCGCTTGCAGCTGCATTTCAGGGTTCAGGTGTAGATGCGGAGGTACTCCCTGAATCAGATGCTGATACAGTAGAACTTGGTAGAAAATATACCTCAGGAAAGGAATGTTACCCCTGCACATTAACGACAGGGGATATGGTAAAAATGGTCAAAAGCAGCGGATTCAGACCTGAAAAGAGCGCCTTCTTTATGCCATCAGGAACAGGTCCTTGTAGATTTGGACAGTATAACTTTTTCCAGAGGCTTGTTCTTGATGAACTCGGCTATAATGGTGTTCCGATATACTCGCCAAATCAGGATTCTACCTTCTATAAAGAATTAGGCATTGTTGGGAGTGACTTTATTAAAAAGGCATGGATGGGCATCGTTGCATCTGAACTTTTGATAAAATCCATCCATGAAACACGCCCATATGAAAAGAATAAAGGTGAAACAGAAGCCCTTTACAGAACATATCTGCCGAAGGTGGCTGATGCAATCAGGAGTAAGGATGGTGTTATTGAAGTCCTTAGAGATGCAAGGAGAGATTTTGAGGCTATCCCTGTATGCAGGGATATAAAGAAACCACTCATAGGTATACTTGGTGAGATATTCGTAAGGTTTAATGCCTTCAGCAATGAAAATATCATAAAAAAGATAGAAGCACTTGGTGGTGAGGTATGGCTTTCACCATTTGAGGAGTGGCTTTACTATGTTAACTACATGGCCATTAAAAAGGCATGGTTGAAGAGGGAGTATTTAGCTCTAACAGATATACTGATTAAATACATTTATCAGAAAAAGGTTGAACATAGATTTGCTAAGGAGTTTGATGGCTATCTCAAATCCCTTCATGAGCCGACGACCCTTAAGATACTCTCGAATGCCTCTCCATATGTCCACAGGTCATTCGAAGGTGAAACGATACTGAGTATAGGGAAGGGTGTAGATTTTGTAATGCGAGGTACTGCAGGCATTGTAAATACTATGCCATTTAACTGTATGCCCGGGACTATAGTCACAGCCCTGCTTAAGAAGGTTTCTGAAGACCACGACAATATCTCTGTTCTGAATATGGCATATGATGGACAGGAACATGCAGGCTCAGAGACAAAGATAGAGGCATTTATGCATCAAGCAAAGCAGAGATGGGAGAAAAAGTTGTAAAGTCCCTCCTTTTCAGTCTATACCCCTAAAACTTCTTATTGACCGCATATCACCGATAGATTAAAATTAGCCATGTGGTTAAATATTTTTATAAAGTAAAAATAAATGGATATAAGTGATAAGTAAATCAAACATCAATATATTTGAAAACTGGAAAAAGACTTACAGCATTTATTAAGATAGGGAATGCAAAATTCAAAAGAACAATTACGCTTAATGTTTGATAGTAAAAACAAAAAGATTAAACCTGATAAATATGGTTTAATAACCAGAACACTTACAAAAGAAAAACTTGAAGACTTATATTATGTTCAAAATAAATCCCTCCAAGATATCGCCAACGAATTTAACTGCACAAGACCAATGGTCATGTTGCTTATGAATAAATATGGCTTGCAGCGAAGGAAACGTTCTGAAGCAAGAGTATTAGCAATTAAAGAGAGGAAAATTGAGAAGTTTGAATACGATAATATTAATGAGAATTTTTTCAGTGAGTGGACGCCGGGAATGGCATGGGTATTGGGAATACTTTTTACAGATGGAAATGTTCAATATACAACAAAAACAGGGACTGGACTTAGGGTAAGTATTTCTTCTGTAGATTTAGAGCTATTAGAAAAAGTAAGAACTCTTCTTAATTCAACAAAACCAATAAAAAAGAATGTTCAGTCATACGACAAATCAAAATACATTTACCGGTTTGAATTTTTTCGTGAAAAAATGAGAGAAGATTTACATAAGTTGGGACTTATTCAAAGAAAAAGTCTCATTATGAAGTTCCCCGATATTCCAGAAAAATATATGAGGCACTTTATAAGGGGATGTTGGGATGGTGATGGAACTGTTTATATTAGTGCCGGCAAATTGAATGCTAGTTATGTTTCAAGTTCTCGATATTTTATTGAAAGACTTGTGCAAGAATTCTATAAGATAGGAATCTACAGGCAGAGATTACATCAGTTAAGTTTTAATAAAATTAAAAAAACGAGATCTAAATTTGGCTTTAGTAATTATCCTTTAGCAATTCACGCAGAAAAGCGTTCAAAGGCATACTATATAAAACTCAACTCAAGAGAAAATTTGGAGAAATTGTTCCACTATTTATATGATGGAGTTGATGAATCTATATATTTAGCTCGTAAATATAAAAAGTGTGTAGAAGGTTTAGGATTAGAAGTTAAAGATAGCAAAGAAGAAAATAGAACTTATAAAAGATATAAGCAGGTAGGGATGAATTCGTACTGAAACTTGAAGTCAAGATATTTTTATGAGACTTTGGAACAGAATATACCTACTCTATTATAGACTGTAAATACAGAACAAGATTTTGCAAAAATTGCAGGGGGAGTTGTTTGGATGAGGTAAATTAGAAAAAATAAATAGATGACTAATAGAGAAGGCAAAATTAAAATATTAAGGAAAAGATGTGTAAATGTTAATAACAAACTCCGGGCATTATAGGAAGGTAAGGTTATGCTAAATTTGATTAGTATAATAATAGGAGTTATTGGATTATTTTTGGCTTATATCTTTTATAAATTCGGCAAGAAAGAGAAACGACTTGCTTATGCTTATAGAAGTATCTCAATAGTCGGCCAACCTCAGACGCCACATAAGGATAAAATTAAAATATTATTTAAAGAACAAGAGGTTAAAAAGATAACTTCTACTATTATTTCAATATGGAACGAAGGGAAAGATACAATAAGGAAATTTGATATAGCCGAAAAAGATCCGCTTTAATTATTTTAAATAGTAATATTCAGATTCTAAGATCTTCAGTTAAAACTTTAACAAGAAAAGTCATAGATTTTAATGTTAACACTACGTACGATGAAAAAGGTATTATATTATCTTTTGAGTTCCTTGATTTTAAGGATGGAGCAACTATTGAGATTTTACATACGGGGGACGAAAGTATAAAACCACCCGTTAAAGGAACAATTCTTGGAATGCCTAAGGGGATTAGGATGGAGAGTACTGTTCTATTCAGCAAACCAAATTTTAAACTACTTTTTCTTACAATCATAGTTTTAATTATGTTTATTATTTTTGATTTGTTTATAGTTCCTAAACCTTATAGTAGTCTTGATTTAATCATAGTGTTACTTTTAGGTATTTCCTTATCGATGATGCTTTTTCTTCAAATAATTGGTTTGAAGAAAACATATAGTCTGCCTACTAAATTAAAATTCTGGGAAGAATAAGATGATTGAATGATTTAACTTAGGTATTTAAATTGCTCAGGGGAAAAGGAAACAGGCACATTTTTAATAATCCATTTTTAGTAATCCACCATGACTCATTCCGAGCATTCTGGATAAGGCGTTTAAGGAGATTTTTCTTTGGTAGACTAGAAAGAGTATAAATGGTAAAATAACTAAAAAGGAGGTATTTGGATGTTAGAAGTGAATGTGCCAATATCAGTAGATGAGATTATAGAGGCCGTAAAAAAGATGAAGAAACACGACAGGGAAGCCTTTATAGAAGACCTAATTGCAATGACCTCTCCTGAATATCTGGAAAGCATTAAGGAGGCAAGGGCTGAGTATAAAGCTGGTAAGACGAAGTCACATAAAGAGATCTTTGGTAGATGAGTTATAATCTTGTCTATACCCGCAGGGCAGAAAAGGATATAAAGAAACTTGATCCCTCCACAAAAAACCATATAGGAAAAGCCCTCCTGAAACTTCAAGAAGATCCAATTAGACAGTCTGAGAAACTCGCTGATCCTAAAATTGGAACATATCGCTTCAGGATTGGTGATTACAGAGTTATTTTTGATTTGGAAGATAAAGATATTGTTATTCTTAGAGTTGGACATCGGAAAGAGATTTACAGAAGGCTTTAAAGCATATATAGTTTTAGTCAGGTCATTAACCCATGCAGCATGAAAGCTGATTGATAATTGAAACATGGATAAAAAAGATATTTTAAGACTGGCTAATGATCCAAGATATATTTCCGGGATATATAACTATTGTGACAGATGGTGTGAACGATGTCTTTTTATTTCCCGGTGCTTGAACTATGCGATAGAAAAAGAGGATTCAGTGTCATCAAAAGAGTGCCGGGTCTTTGCCTCTCGTTCGGAAATAGTAAATCTTTAGGGGAGAGGACATTTCTAAATTGGCTTGACAAGATAAAAAAATTTCCTTTGACATATGGTGTATAATAGATTAAAAAATATAAGTCAAGGAAGTGTCGATATGAATACAAAGTTGACATTGAGCATGGACGAAAAATTAATAAAGAAAGAGGTTATTGAACCAACGGTTTTATCGGAAATATCAAGCATTCTACCACCAAAGGCTGACAATAAGAGATTGATAAAAGGTTATAAGAGATATATCGAGAGGAAATATATTTGAGAACTGTTCTCTTAAGACCTTAATATCTCTCTGAATATCCCGATATATCTTAACAAACTTACTGTGCTGAGGTTTTTGCTCAGCCATAGATCCATGGATGCCTTCTGGACAGATGGTTTTTTATGGAGTTCAACAAGTTTTTCTGTATATTTGTCACCTCTGTAAAAATAATCCCTGAGTTTACCCATTAGCTTAAAGCGGCTTGCAAAGTTTCTATTCCAGTTTCTCTGGTATGAATGAAGCCTCCTTTCTGTGAGGTTTTCCTTGTAATCAATAATCGTTTTTGCAGCGATCTCTCCACTTTTCATTGCATAATAAATACCTTCTGAAGAGACAGGCATTACGAGCCCAGCAGCATCACCGACGAATAGTACCCTGCCTGCTACAAGGTTATCACGCCACAATGCAGGTATAGGAAACGCCTCCTTTTTTATGATGATACCTCCATCAATCCTGTTACCAAGTCTTTCTTTAAATCGATTTAAGAACAATGGTAGTTTACTTGCTTCTACAATAGAGCTACCTGTTCCAACAGAGATGTGGTCTCCTTTCGGGAATACCCATGAATAGAGCTTAGGCGCATGATAATCACCATACCAGAATTCGCATCTTTCCTTATATGTCTCCAATGCAGATGGATTTACCTTTATCCTTTCTACCATAGTCATGTAAACAGGTGGTCTCTTCAATTCCATTATCTTCGCAACCGTTGAATTTACACCATCGGCTGCGATTACAACATCAACCGTATCTGTCTTTTCAATACCATCTTTAGTGTATCTTATGGTTATACTGTCTGCAGTCTGCCTTAAATCTGTTAATGTCCCCTTAATTATCTCAGCACCTTCATCTTCAGCCTGTTTTATCAGGGCAGAGTCAAATATCTCTCTTCTTACCATTGCTAAAAAGGCTCCTTCAAGTGATACATCTACCCTAACATTAGAGGAAGAGATGATAGATACGTTTGTAATCTTACGCTCTATAGTCTCTTTAGGTAGATTAAGTGCGTCAAAGGCAGGTGAGGGTATACCACCTCCACATGGTTTATCCCTCCCTGGATTCTTTTCTATGAGAATTACATCTATACCTTCTGAGGCTAATGTCCTTGCAGCTATAGAGCCTGCGGGTCCTCCACCTATAACAGCTACCCTGATTGTCATGGTCTATTTTTATCAGGTATAGACCAAAAAGTCAAATTGTGTTATATTTTTAAACATGGATACAGGGTTATATAGAAAGTTTATGATATTTGTTATGGTATTTTTCTGTTATTCGATAGGTTTTACTGGACTGTCATCAGCGGAGAGACTACTTGGCAGCAGGGATGATATCGCTTTGATACAGTTCAGGCTAAAAGACAGACCCATTGGTGAGCGCATAGCATTTTGGGCATCAAGATTTATCGGAAGCCCATACGATACAGACCCTCTCGGAGAGTATGTTCGCAGGGAAGTAATCATTGCAGATGATAGGGTAGATTGCATGTATATGACATTCAGGTCTGTTGAACTTGCATTGACCTCGACTCCTGATGAGGCAGTAAATGAAGCCCTTAAAAGGCGCTTCTTTGGTAAAGGCCTGCTAAGAGACGGCAGGGTTCTTAACTATGATGACCGCTATCAGTATGGAGAGGATATGATAGATAGTGGTAAGTGGGGTATCGAAATTACAGAGAGGCTTGGAAAAACCACAGATATACAGGGATCACGAGGAAGAGGAAAAGTGGCAATAATTAGTAAGAGCCATCTTCTTAAAGATGAAACACTCTCAAAGATTAAAAATGGTGATATTGTGTTCTTTATAAAATCACCTCTGAAAAGGATTGTTGATGAGATAGTTGGACATATAGGTATTATAGAGGTAAAAAAAGGCAGGATATACCTTATACATGCAAGTGGAACAAAAGGTGCAAACGCACCTCCTGGAATGGTTAAACGTATTTCCTTCATTGATTATATAAAGAAAATGGATTTTGTTGGTATAAAGGTTACAAGGTTTGAGTGAAATTCACTTCAGTTTCTTTATAATCTCAGGATACTGTTTCTTGAATTCAGGTGAGAGTCTTCCCAAAAATAATTTCAGTGCCTTTATCTCTATCTGTATCTCCTGAAGACTACGCTTCATATCCTTAATGTCTGGTTCGAGTCCATCACTCAAGAGACGTATTCCTCTTTCCATGATGTCCATTCTTTCTTTAAGATTTGTCTCTTTCATTTATTCCTTTACTTCCTCTGCCTTCTCTGTATCTTGGTTTTTTTGAGGAGTTTCTTATGCTTATGCTTGCTCATTTTCTTCTTTCTCTTCTTAACTACACTCCCCACGAATAAATCACCTCCCTCTTTATTTCCTTAAATGAATAACCTAAATGAAACCCAAAAAGCAAGCAGTTTTTCTTATACGGCTATATCGAACTGTTCCTGATGAATGTTGTTGTCCGCTTTTACGATAATTTTCACCCCAGATTCTTTCTCGATGTCTTCTATTTCCTGTCGTTCTTCATCGTAAAGTAGATCTGCAACACTTGGATTAACTGTGACGAATATATTCTTTCCACGCATCTTTGTTGACCTCCTTATCTCTCTGAATATCTCGTAACAGACTGTGGTCAGTGATTTTATATGTCCCCTCCCATCGCAGTACGGGCATGGTTCGCAGAGTATCCTTCCAAGGCTGTCTCTTACCCGCTTTCTTGTCATTTCGATGAGTCCGAGTTCGGATATCTGAAATATGCTGGATTTAGCCTTATCGTTTGATAGCGCTTCTTGGAGTGCTACATAAACCTTTTTCCTGTCTTCTTCCCTTTCCATATCTATAAAATCTATTATAATTATTCCTCCAATGTTTCTTAACCTGAGTTGGTATGCGATTTCTTTTACAGCCTCGAGGTTCGTTTTAAGTATTGTCTCATCGAAGTCTCTCTTGCCCACATACCTGCCTGTATTTACATCAATTGCAGTTAGCGCCTCTGTTTGTTCAATTACAATATAGCCTCCAGACTTCAGCCATACCTTTCTTCCCAATGCCCTTGATATCTCTATCTCGATACCATATGCATCGAATATTGGTTCTTCTCTTTCATATAATTCAATCTTTGTTGCCAGTGAAGGGAGATAAGTATTTGCAAAATCTATAGCCCTTCTGTATTCCTCCTTATTATCTATAATCAGTCTTTTCACATCTTGGGAAAAGAGGTCTCTTATTGTCTTAAAAAGGAGGTCTAAGTCGCTGTGAAGCAGGGCAGGTGCAGATATTCGTTCTCTTTTCTTCTGAATATTTCCCCAGAGCAATTCCAGAAATTCCATATCAACCTTAAAATCTTCTTCGTTTCTTCCTTCACTCACTGTTCTGACTATATACCCTGCATTAGGCCTTTTTATCTTAGAAATGATGTTTCTCAACCGCTCCCTTTCCTTATCGTCGGCAATCTTCCTTGATACACCAATATGTTCTACCCCAGGCATGTAGACAAGATACCTGCCAGGGAGTGTGATATATGAGGTGACACGTGCACCTTTTGTTCCGATGGGCTCTTTTGATACCTGTACAACTACATCCTGTCCTTCCTGTAGAAGATCCTCGATAGAGAAAGGAGGGAAAGAGTCGGTAAGGGTACCCTCAAGTTTTTGCTGAGATTCCTCTTCCATTAGATGTACATATTCATCGAGATTGTTTGTCACATCTGATACAAACAGAAATGCGGCCTTCTCAAGCCCTATATCCACGAAGGCAGACTGCATTCCTGGAAGCACCTTTACCACCTTTCCTTTATACACATTCCCTACAATACTGGTATCCTTTTTTCTGTCGATATACAGTTCTGTAACCTGTCCGTTTTCAAGAAGTGCTACCCTCGTTTCCTCCCTTGTAGCGTTAACGATTATCTCAGTAGACATATCAAATCTTCTCTCCTTTTACTTCTAATGCTTCTAATGGGTCTAACCACTCCCAAGCTTTTATTCCATAAATTCCTATTCTCTTAATATCCACAGGTATTGTTGAAGTGTAGTCATCAAATATTACTTTCAGTATCTCTGGTAGTTTATGTCCAGATTCTGAGACATCCGTAACCCACAATTTAAGGCTATGCTTATTTTCATCCATTGCAATCTCTATACGTTCTAACATCTCCCTTATATTTAAACCCTTTACCCCCTTTTTGGTCTTTCTTGCTATGATAATGCTATTCTTTTGCATCAGTGATTCGATACGATTTTTTAGATATCCTCTATCACACCCATTACATTTTACAGAATAGATGTATCCCTTGACAAAAGACGAAAGCGTTTTACTGTCCTTCGGAATTACCTTTGCACTGCTGACAGAGATTCCTTCAGGAAGGGTTGCGTTAAGCCTCTGGATGAGCATATGCACATCTATTGGTGGAATTACCTCGATGTCAAGATATTCCTTCAGGCCCTCTATACCTACAGGTAAGGGTGGGGCAAAGGAGATTTTCGGATGAGGATTGAAACCTCGAGAATATACCACAGGGATATCAGCCCTGCTTAAAGCCCTTGTTAAGAGAGTCGCCAGTTCTAAATGAGAGAGAAAACGCATCAACCCCGTTTTGGAATATTGAACTCTTATCTTTATAGCCGAAGGTGGAATACTGATTGTGCCTCGGTGCTGCGGCGCCGCAATGATGTGGTGCTGTTGTGTTGCGGTATTGCGTTTAATTGTATCTATTACGGTTAACTCACATCTATCCTGCAGTCCACACCCAGCACATGTGGAGTAAAGGCAGTCTTCTGTTGTATTACCCCTTTTTGCTCTGGCATATTCGCTTTTAAGGAATGCTGTTGTTACACCTATATCTATATGTTTCCATGGGAGTTCTTCACTCGTAGGTCTCTCTCTGCATGCATAATGATATAAATCTATGCCTGTGACCTCAGATGCATTAAGCCATTTTTTAAAATCGAACGACTCTGTCCATCCATCGAATCGGCATCCGAGACGCCATGCCTCTTTTATGAGGCGTGAGATATTCCTGTCACCCCTTGAGATACAAGCCTCAAGAAGGCTCATCTCAGGGATATGAAATTTAAGATTTAATTGCCTTTTCACCTGGCTCTTCAGATATTCCATTGTCCGCATGATTTCATTTTGTGGTATCTGTCCTGACCATTGAAATGGGGTATGTGGTTTTGGCACAAATGTAGAGACACTTACATTTATATTAACGAATCTCTTACTGTATCTTTTCGCTACATCAAAAACCCTGTGGCACATTGTGACTATACCGTCTAAATCTTCATGGTTTTCGAATGGTAGCCCTATCATAAAATACATCTTCAAGATGTTCCATCCATGTGTAAATATATTGGCTACAGTTTTTGATAATTCTTCCTCGTCAAGTGGCTTATTTATAATGTTTCTCAGTCGCACAGAGCCTGCCTCCGGTGCTATAGTAAATCCTGTCTTTCTCACCCTTTTAATCTCCTGGATTATCTCGCTGTTAAGTGTTCCTATCCGAATGGAAGGGAGTGATACGGATACATGCTGGCTGGAATATCTATCTGTAAGTTCTCTGAGAAGGGGGAAAAGAGAGAAATAATCCCCTATGCTGAGCGATACCAGTGAGAGTTCCTTATACCCTGTGCTCTTCAATGATCTATCAGTTATCTCAATTATTCGTAAGGGTGTCCTTTCTCTCAGTGGACGGTATATAATTCCTGCCTGACAGAACCTACATCCACGCGTACAACCCCTTGATACCTCTACCGCAATTCTGTCATGTATTGTCTTAATATATGGCATGACTGGTGTATCAGGAAAATATGCATCATCAAGGTTATGAACTATTCTCTTGATTACCGATTGATTGGATACCGCTGGAACATACACCCCATTTACCGATGAGAGGGCATTCATCAGGGATGTCTTTGAGGCTCTATTCTCCTTCCATTCTCTGTATAGATCGATGATCTCGTTAATTACATCCTCACCATCTCCGATGACAAAGGCATCGATGAATTCTGATAGAGGTTCAGGATTGGAGGCACATGGCCCTCCTGCAATTATAAGAGGGAAACCCTTTTCTCGTTCTTCTGTTTTCAATGGTATACCTGAAAGGTTGAGTATATTGAGTATATTTGTAAATGTCAGCTCATACTGGAGTGTAAACCCGATTATATCAAACCGATTTAATGGTGTAGATGACTCAGTGCTCATAAGTGGTATGCCATTGTTTCTCAACATCTTTTCATAATCTATCCATGGGGCATAGGCTCGTTCGCATAGGACATCGTTTCTTGTATTTAAAAGACCATAAAGAATCTTTAACCCTATATGGGACATTCCAACTTCATATGTGTCTGGAAATACTAATGCAACCTTTACCTTTGTATCATCCCATGATTTATGAACAGCATTTATCTCATGGTCGATATATCTGCTTGGTCTTTGTACCTTATATAGAAATTGGTTCAATAGAAAAGTTGAAACCTCCTCATTTTGATATTGAGCAACAGACCAATGGAAATAAAATTCGTAAGCATAGAGCTACCGCCATAGCTCATAAAAGGTAAAGGAATTCCAACAATAGGGGCAATACCAAGTGTCATTCCGATATTTATGAAGGTATAAAGAGAGAACGTAGATATTATTCCTACTGCCATTATGCATCCAAGATGATCTTTTGACTTTAAGGCGACCTCTATACCCATAAATATCAAAAACAGGTATATAGCAAATAAGATGATACACCCGATAAATCCCCATTCTTCGGCAAAGACAGAGAATATGAAATCTGTATGTCGTTCAGGAAGAAACCTAAGATACCCCTGTGTGCCGGAGAGATAGCCTTTCCCAAAGAACTGTCCTGAACCTATAGCTATCTTTGATTGTGTTATATGGTATCCAATACCGAGGGGATCTGTATCGGGTTGAAAGAAGGCGATGATACGGTTTCTCTGGTATTCTTTAAGCTGTGACCACAATGTTTCACTTAGAAATGGGACTGATAGAATACCTATAGAGATAAGTATTGTTAGCGCCTTTACCTTTAATCCTGCTACAGTAGTCATAACGAAGAATGTAAATAAAAACGCCATCCCAGTTCCCAAATCGGGTTGTTTTATTACGAGAAGGGAGGGTATGATGAGAAAGAAGATAGCGGGTATAATTAGTTCCTTTATACTATAGACTCCACTGTCTTTATTCTCAGAGAGATATTTTGAAAGGGCGAGTATGAAGAAAAGTCTTGCAAATTCAGATGGTTGAAATGAGAATGATCCTGCTGATATCCATCTCTGTGCACCCATGCCTGCCCTCCCAACAAAGAGGACTAATACAAGTAAAAAAATGCCTATACCATATAGCAGATATGCGTGCTTAGCAATAGTTCTGTAATCAATACTCACAACAAACAGCATTCCTGCAATACCTAACAATGTCCATAATATCTGCTTGATATAAAAAGGTATATTTTGAGAGTCTAAACCTCTAGTAGCACTGAAGATGGTTATGATTCCAATGGCTGTTATCAGGAGTGTTAATCCCACGATGCCCCAGTCGAAGTTTGCTATTAATCTTCTATCAAGCACCTTTATTCTCCTTATGGTTCTACAAACTCACCATGCACCCTGAAGCTCGCCATGCACCCTGAGCTTGTCGAAGGGTGAGATTGCTTCGTCGCTTTGCTCTTCGCAATAACACACTAAAACACTCCTATTATTGAACAGCCTTGTTCTTATTGCTCTCGATATATGCCTCAATAACCTTTTTTGCTATCGGTGCTGCTGTGGTTCCTCCCCTCCTACCGTGTTCTACCAGAACAGAAACAACAATAGAAGGGGAATCAACAGGTGCAAAGGCAATAAACCACGCATGGTCAGCAAACTTTCTTAAATGAGACAGTGGTTTGCCACTCTGTATTCCTATAACCTGTGATGTTCCAGTCTTACCACCTATGGTTGTGATCTTCGATTGTGCTGCTCTGCCTGTTCCTTCTGGTGCTTCAACGACATCCTGAAGGGACTGACGAATAAAATCAAGTACTTCGATGTCATTTAAATGCACATCCCGTGACTCTATATTTTCATTACGCACAATCCGTGGCTTATAGATCTTACCGCCATTTACAAAGGCACTTAGAGCCACTGCCATCTGCAATGGTGTTACAGATATGTAGCCCTGTCCGATAGACACAGATAGTGTTTCTCCATAAAACCATCTTTCTCCTTTTATCTTTTTCTTCCACGAAGTTGAAGGTATTACCCCTGCATTTTCAGGATTAGCAGATATTCCGGTAACCATACCAAGCCCGAATTTATTTGCGTATTCTGCAATCCTATCTACGCCGAGCTTCCTTCCTAATTCATAAAAATAGACATCGCAGGATTCCACTATAGCTCTGTGTAGAGAAACAATACCATGTCCTTCTTTTTTCCAGCATCTATAGTCTCTTCCTCCAAATCGTATCGAACCCTGACACCTTACACTCCAAGATGGATCTATAATGCCGGTATCAAGCCCTGCAGCAGCAACTATTATCTTGAATGTAGAACCTGGTGGATAGAGTCCCTGGGTAGCTCTGTTTGTAAGTGGATGATCCTGGTGATTCAATAAACCCTGCCATTGCTGGCGACTTATACCTTTTGAAAATTGATTTGGATCAAATCCAGGGCGACTGACGAGGGCTAATATCTCACCACTCATCGGATCCATGGCAACTATTGCCCCTGAATGTTTACCTAATGCTTCTTCTGCAGCCTTCTGTGTTTTTATATCAATGGTAAGATGGATATCATTCCCCTTCTCTGGTTCTTTCGCAGATAGCATTCTTATCTCCTGACCTATAGCATTCACTTCTATCATCCTGTTTCCAGGGGTTCCTCTGAGGGCTCTGTCGAATGTTCGCTCTATACCCCATTGTCCGATTGCAATAGACGATGGGAGATTCCTGTATTCGTGATCCTTTGACTGCTCGGGTGTTATCCTTCCGAGGTATCCGAGTAAATGTCCACCTATGTCACCATAAAGGTAATCCCGTTTTACCGTTGCTTCTACCGATACACCTAACAGGTCACTCCTGCGTGCCTCAATCATTGCGACCTCTTTCCATGTAATATTTTCTTTTACCCTCACTGGCTCAAAAGGTTTGCTCTGTCTATAGTTAGCAATCTTTTTCTTTATATCTTCTTCTGGAATATTAAGCAGGAATCCAAGTGTTTTGATGGTTTCTTCGATTCTCTCCTCTGTGTATGTATCTTCGATACTGAATGTTACATCGAAACTCGGTATATTGTTTACAATAGGTATACTATTTCTATCATAGAGTATGCCTCGCGGAGGAATGGTCTTGATGACACGTACTCTATTATTTTCTGAGAGGTTTCTATAGTGTTTGCCTTTGAGTATCTGGAGATGCCATATTCTTATGGTAAATATTAAGAAGAATACCGCTACGATAATACTGAGGTATTTAATCCTTTTTATTATATCTTCTCTGTTGTCTCTATTTACATCTATCATTAAATAAGACCCCTCTCTTTTACCCTGAATGTATGATATAAATATTTAAATAACATTAACATTACAGTACCGAGAATACTGTTATAGAGAGGTTGTATAAGAATAATTCTGGTAAATAATTCAACAATAGGATAGGCATACCAGAATATGTTAAGGAAGACATAATTAATGATACCATCAATGATAGAGAGAATGAGGATAAGGATGGCATTAATCCCGGCATCGATCTTAAAAATATTCTGTGAAAATTTACCTGATAGAAAACCGATGGTGGATTTTGATATAAGATTAGGTCCGATAATAACACCAGAGACCATATCTAATAAAAAGCCCATTATGGCACCCGTAACCATACCTGAGACCTGAGGGTCATTAAAGTATAGCGATATATTGCGATTATTGCGTATATCTACACTATACGGAATCATCAACCTGTTATATATACCTACAAAGTAAGTTACTATGAGTGTAAGATCTGGTTTAATTTCAAGGATACCCAATCTATTTAAAAGGGTAGACTGGATAGATATGAGAAAGAAAGAAAATACAATCAGGATTATGAATCTCATCTTCTTTGTTCCTTTCTATTATCAATTATAGCTACTTCTTCGATTCTGTTAAGTCTTACACCAGGAATTATCTCTATCTCTTGAAATAGACCACTACCACCCTTTTTATTTATCTTAGAGATGTAGCCTACAAACAATCCCGCAGGATATATATTATCTAATCCTGATGTTATGACGGCGTCGTTGATCTTCAGATCAACAGAATGTGGAATATATTTAAGGTGACATCTGTCTGTGCCCTTACCTTCTACTATTCCTTCATCCCTTGTGTGCTGTATTCTTACAGATATTGTGCTCTGGATGTCAGTAATGAGTAAAACTTTAGAGTAGTGAGGTCCTGGCTGAAATATTTTTCCTACAACCCCTGAGGGTGTGACGACGACCATATCCTTATGCACTCCATCATCTCTGCCTTTATTTACAGTAACAATCCTGAACCAGTTTGTAGGATCCCTGCCTATCACCCTTGCCGCCGTCACATATCTAGTTTCTGATTCTTTGAGCATTAGCAACTGTCTGAGGCGTTTGTTTTCCTCAAGGATTTCCATATGTTGAGCCATCTCTCCTTTCAATTTTTCAATCTCTTCTTTAAACCGCTGGTTTTCAGAAAATGTCTTGACGGCATAGATATATCTATCCCACAGATGGATTATCCCGCCAGAGATTGAGACTATCCCCCTTTCAATAGGGAGGGCTATGAAATTTGCAATATGATTCAGTATGGGTTGGTTTTTGAGGGTACGACTCTGTAGGCTCATCCATAAGAATGAGAAAAGGATTATCAAGAAAAGTATAGCCACCTTCTTATATCTAAGAAGGAATTGAAGCATTGGTAGTCCCCCATGATTTTAAAGTTTATAAAAAGATCGGCTTAGAATTCACTAATGCACAGCAATCTTTTTGAGTGTATCCAGTTCATCGAGGACTTTTCCCACACCAAGAACTACAGCCGAGAGAGGCTCTTCGGCTACTATAATAGGAAGTCCTGTTTCTTCTCTTAATAGCAAATCAAGCCCCTTAAGTAAGGCACCACCTCCTGCTATGACTATTCCTCTATCAACAATATCCGAAGCGAGTTCTGGTGGGGTGTTTTCAAGAGCTAATTTTATTGTGCTGACGATTGAGCCAAGAATATCCGTGAATGCCTCACGTATCTCAGTATTATTGATAACTAATGTCCTGGGAATTCCTGATACGAGGTCTCTCCCTTTTACTTCTATTTCCTTTCGTTCGTTATTTACAGGATAGGCAGAGCCAATGTCAATCTTTATCTGTTCGGCTGTTCTTTCTCCGATGAGCATCTTATACTTCTTCTTAAGGTAATTTACTATTGCCTCATCCATCTTATCACCGCCAATCCTTATCACTCTGCTGTAAACAACACCATAAAGGGAGATTACTGCAACATCAGTTGTTCCACCGCCAATATCGACAATCATATTGCCAACAGGCTCGGTGATAGGGAGTCCTACACCTATAGCAGCAGCCATGGGTTCTTCGATAAGGTAAACCTCCCTTGCACCAGAAGATTCGGCAGCATCCCTGACAGCCCTCTGTTCTACCTGTGTAATGCCTGATGGAACCCCTATGGCGACTCTCGGTGATACAAATGTCTTTCGTTTATGAACCTTTGCTATAAAATGTTTCAACATTGCTCCCGTGACATCAAAATCAGCAATCACACCATCCTTCATTGGTCTCACTGCAACTATGTTTTCCGGTGTCCTTCCTACCATCTTTTTAGCTTCATGACCTACAGCGAGTACCCTATTTGCTCCCTGCTGTAGTGCAACAATAGATGGTTCATCACATACGATTCCTTTCCCTTTTACATATATCAGTGTGTTTGCTGTGCCGAGGTCAATGGCGAGATCTTCAGAAAACCAGCCAAATATCTTCTTTAACATTCCTTAACTCTCCTTTCTGTCGTCTATCACCTGAGTCTTGGCAATCTCATCACCAATTCTCATGCCCTTTTCGTTACCTATAATTAAAAGCCCTTCAAAGGCGAAGATGATTAAAGGAAATACCCATCCAATCAAGGGGATATTGAAGAGAAGATAGCCTATACCAAAGGGGAAATTCCTTATAATCGATTCCTTGAAGTTACAGTTGCCTTCAAATGTTGTGGTTACCGCATTTGAAGAAGAGTCCTCCATTTCTTCACGGATCAGTATTACCCTCAGACCTATCAATCTTTTGCCTATACTCTTTCCTTCAAACCCGTCTCCTATAAGCATATAGGTTAATCCAGCGAAAAACCCTACCTTGGGTATCAGCTCAAGTAGCGTCCAGACTATAAGTAGATCTATAAATCTTGCAATAAATCTGTTAAGCGTATTTGCCTTTTGGTATATGGTTTCTAATCTTTGCTGTTCTTCCAAGATGCCTCCTGCAAGATACATATTAACAAAGCCTTAAAGTGATTTCAAGGATTTTTATATTGATTTTAACTCTAAATTAGTATAAATTTTATATATGCTTAAATTGATGCGTAGGCATATAAAAATATTCGGAATAGTCCTCTGGCTTGTGATAATCTCTTTTATTGTCTGGGGTGCAGGAACCATTAAGGATCAATCAAAAGAGATTATAGCTATTATAGGGGATTATAAGGTGACGGTTGCAGAATATCAGGAGAGTTACGATCGTATATACAATATGTATAAATTACTGTATCCTGACGGTCTTTCAGAGGAACTTGTAAAAACCCTTGATATCAAGAGAAAGGCCCTGGACGATATTATAGAAAGAAGGCTTCTCCTTGAAGAGGCAAAAAGAAGGGGAATATCTGTCAGTGAGGGCGAGATACTACACTCTATAATGTCATATCCTGCGTTTCAGAAAGATGGGAGGTTCGATAAGTCAATATATTTCAGAACATTAGAGGTTAATAGACTTACACCTGAGCGGTTTGAAAATATGCAGAGGGAGGACCTCACAATAGAGAAGCTAAAGAGAATTATCAGGGAGTCAGTAGACTTTCTTCCAATGGGAGATGCAGATAAGGATAGTAAGATTAAGGGTGTTCTGATACTCGAGAAGAAAGAGAAGGCTGTAATATCTTTTGTCGAAACACTAAAAAAGAGGACAAAGATTAAGATAAACGAGACCTTTTTATCCTGATACTCTTAATCCTCTCCCCTGAGGGGAGAGGAAGGGGTGAGGGGGGAAGATTGAGAGGGCGAAGTGATTAAAAACAGAATGAATGGTGGCATTATTATATTGGGTGTATTACTTCTAATAGTTGCCGCATGTTCAAAAAAAGTAACATATAAGCCGAGCGAAGAGATGATAAAGACAAGGGTGGCTACTGAGAAGCTTATGGAGCTTAAAGGGTTTTATCAAAATAAGGACATACAAGGCATACTTTCAGTTATCTCCCAGCGGTTTAAAGGTCTGGAGGTCTTAAAGGGAAGCATACAAAAAGATTTTTCATACTATGATGATATGGCGCTTGAGTTTACCAATAAATTAGTAAGAATGGAGAAAGACACCATCATGTTAACAGTTTACTGGGAAGGGAGATGGAGAGAAAAGGTTACAGCCAATGTGTTTAACGATAAAGGAACTGCTGTGTTTGTGTTTAAAGATGAAGAAAGACTCCTTATTACAAAGATAGAAGGGGATAACCCTATAGGGATAACCGCCAGTAGATAGATTCGACAAGCTCACTAGGCTATTTACAGGTCGAGCAACTTGTAGCTGTACATCCTCCACATGAGCTTCCTGCCGTATCACCTGCTTTTTCACCCACGCCTGCCATTCCGAATCTTGACATCTTCTTTGTTACTTCGGTTGAACTGCATACAGGGCATTCAACAGGCTGAGATGTGTTGAATATCAGTTTTTCAAAATCTGTTCTGCATTTAGAGCATCTGTATTCATAAATAGGCATATTTTATTATACTATTTCCTGGGTACCTTTTTCCAGTCATCCATAAACTTTTTTATCCCTGTGTCTGTTAATGGATGTTTTATAAGCTGTTCGATAACACTGAAAGGTATCGTTGCTACATCCGCACCCATCAGTGCTGCGTCCACTACATGAAGGGGATTTCTTATGCTTGCGACTATTACCTCTGTATCGAAGTCATAATTATCGAAAATGGTTATTATCTGTTCTACAAGATCCATACCTACATGGCTTATATCATCAAGTCTTCCTACAAAAGGACTTACATAGGTTGCACCTGCCTTTGCTGCAAGTAGTGCCTGACTCGGCGAGAAGACGAGTGTTACATTTGTCTTGACGCCTTCTGATGAGAGCCTTTTCGTTGCCTTCAGTCCATCTTTTGTCATTGGTATCTTTACTACGATATTCTCATGTATCTTGGAGAGTTCCCTTGCCTCAGATACCAGACCATCTACATCCATGCTCACGGCCTCGACACTTATCGGACCATCAACAATTGAACATATCTCATTTATAAGTTCCCTAAAATCTCTGTTCTCTTTTGAGATGAGTGATGGATTTGTTGTTACACCATCTATAACGCTGATATCCCATGCTTCCCTGATTTCTGCTACATTTGCAGTATCAATGAAGAACTTCATAATGACTCCCTCCTCTTCTATATTAATATCTACCGTTTACCCCGTTAGAATGCCCCGCTGCTTGCAGCGGGGATGAAAATAATTTTCCTTTTTGAGCTAACGGGGTTTACTATCCAAAGTATGTATTGCTTTATCCACCATCTGCATTATATGTTTTACTCCTGTCCTTAACCCTGCCTGTCTCAGTGCATCCTCAATGTGCATTCTGCATCCAGGGCATGAGGTCACCACAACCTCTGCTAATGTGTCATTTATGGATTTTAACTTCCGTTCAGCAATCCTCATTGAGAGGTCATAATGATTGAAACTGAAGATTCCACCAAAACCACAGCACCCTTCTGCGTTTCTCATTTCAATAAAATTAACTCCCCATATACCTCTGAGTATCTCCCTCGGCTGTCTCGATATACCAAGCCCCCAGTTCAGATGACACGGGTCATGGTAGGTGATACGGGTATTGAGTGATGGATGCCCGGTGACGAGTGAAGGAAAAATATCCTTTTCCACGATGAATTCATTAATATCCTTTATCTTACAGACAAATGCCTCCATTCCTTCGGCATCAGGAAGAAGTTCGGGATATTTCTTTTTTAAAGTCAAGCCACATGTAGGGCATGCGGTGAGTATAGCTTCTACCTCCAGCTTACGGAGTATTTCAAAATTACTTTCTGCCAGGGTAAGAACTGTTTTATGATCTCCGATAGCCCTTATAGGTGCGCCACAACAGAGATCACCTTTAGGAAGGATTACATTAAAACCGAGCCTCTTTAATACATTTATCACCGACATGCCTATATCCTGATAAACGAAATTTATACTGCATCCTGCAAAAAAGGCGACACTTTTGCGGTGCTGAGGTTCTGTGGTTCTGCAGTGCTGCAGTGCTGCAGTGCTGCGGTTGGATAGTTTGTAATATCTTTCCCTGAGGGATTTGCCCTTTATTGCAGGAAATGTCCTTGTTCTGCCTTCTATTGTGTAAGGTAGAAATCCCTTGAAAACATTTAATGTAGATAATGGTACATAGACAGACCGTTCAATTATCCCGAGAAATCTCATAAAGTGAGGCAGCGCCCAGCCACTCTTTACAATCTTACCCGATATAAAGCGTATAAAGAAATCAATTCCATTCAACTCGGCAATCTCTGCCCTCGCCGCCAAGATTATATCGTCTATTTTTACACTACTTGGGCACGCAGGAATACATGAGCCACAAGTGATGCATGTTGATATACGGTTTTTGAATATCTCAGTGAGATCCAGCCTTCGATCAATGACTGCTTCAATAAGACTCATTCTTCCCCTTGTAACCATGGATTCTTCTAACTCTTCGAGGAATGTCGGACATACTGCCCTGCATGCCCCACATTTAATACATCGGAAGACTTCATCGTGGTATTTATCTAGAAACTTATAGCCCATAACTGAAAACAGACGATTTCCCTCACCCTTTCCCTCTCCCTGATCCGTTTTTGTATTATACCGTTTCCTTCTCGATTAAGCAATTTATTGTAATTTAGGGTATTGACAATTCTTGAATAGGTGATAAACTTACATTGGGATTCTTGCAGAGATTCTGTAAGAAAGGAGGATGAGTCATATGGCATGTGGTATGCCCCATAAAAAAGAAAAAGCGACGAAGACGACAAAGAAGACGACAAAGAAGAAATAGGGAAAGGATGATTGTTAATGCTGGATGCTGGGTGCATTGCAATGCACCCAGCATCAGATCACCTTTTTAACCTTTCCTGATCTGAGGCATCTTGTGCATATATATATTCTTCTTACACTACCATTCTTAGAAACTCTTACTCTCTGGAGATTGGGATGGAAAAGCCTCTTCGTTTTGTTGTTTGCGTGGCTGACATTATTACCTACCATACGTCTCTTTCCGCATATCTCACATACCCTCGCCATTAGAATACCCCCTGATTAATTTTATTTGTTTGCTTTTAAAACATCCGTTATGTTATCATAATTTACAAAAATTGACAATTGGTTTTTAAAGATGGCAAATATAAGGGTTCATGAACTTTCAAAGAAACTTGGTGTTCCTAATAAAAAGATAATTGAGGAATTAGAGAAACTCGATATAAGAGGAAAAACGCATTCAAGCAATATCGATGAGGCAATCTCTAAAAAGATAGAGCAGTTATTAAAGATACCTCGCAAATCCACGCCCCCCGCTAAACCTGTCGCTAAAGAGCAGATTAAAAAGGTTGTAAAAACGGTAAAGGCAGAAAAAGAAAAAGTAAAGGTAAAAGAGAAAAAGCCTACAGTCAAGATACGAAAACCTCGCCCGACTCCTTCACCTCCTGTTGAAGAAGTGGCACCCCCACCCGTAGCTGAGATACCTCCTGTTTCGGTAGAATCTCCTCCTTTACCTGCAGATAAGGCAAAAGAAGAATTAGTAGAAGAAATTAAAATTGTTGAAGAAGAAGAGGTAAAGATACCTGATAGATTTAAAGATAAACTCTTTGAACCGAAAGGTAAGGAGATACCTCCTCGTCAGCATCGTCCCTTTAAAGAGATTAAAAGAAAATGGCTTGAGATAAAAGCCATTCCAAAGAAATTCGAAAAACCAAAGCATATATTCAAGAAATCTGAACTAAAAAAGGCAGATGTAAAAGTAATTCCACTCCCAACTCTTCCAAGGAAGAAGGTCGTCAAGCTAACAGAAGGTATGACTGCTAAAGATTTTGCGGAAGCCATCGGGCAAAAGGTAGGCGAAGTTATAAAGAAGTTTATGGAACTTGGATTCCTTGCTACCATCAATCAACCTATCGACATGGATGCCTCTATACTTGTTGCAGATAGTTTTGGCATAAAGGCAGAAGTTGCACCTATTGAATCCGATGAGTCTATATTAGAAGAGGTAGCGGATGAACCAGTAGCCCTTCAGCCAAGAGCACCTGTGGTAACCATTATGGGTCATGTAGATCATGGCAAGACCTCACTCCTCGATGCGATCCGCGAGACCAAACTTGCTGAAACAGAGGCAGGTGGCATAACACAGCACATCGGTGCTTACAAAGTAACACTTAAGGGAAAGGATATTGTATTTCTGGATACCCCAGGACATGAGGCATTTACATCTATGAGGGCAAGGGGTGCAAAGGTTACCGATGTTGTTGTGCTTGTGGTGGCTGCTGATGACGGTGTTATGCCCCAGACAAAAGAGGCTATAAATCATGCAATGGCTGCCAATGTTCCAATAGTGGTTGCTATAAATAAAATAGATAAAGGGGAGGCTAATCCTCTGAGGGTAAAACAGGAACTTAGCGAACTCGGTCTGATACCGGAAAAGTGGGGAGGACAGACTATAGTTGTCGAAGTTTCTGCAAAAAAAAGGATAGGTATAGAAAATCTCCTCGAAATGATACTTCTTCAGGCAGAGATGCTTGAACTGAAGGCAAATCCTGATAAGCGTGGTCGTGGAACGGTTATAGAGGCAAAACTCGATAGAGGAAGGGGGCCTGTAGCAACAGTTCTTGTTCAGGCTGGAACATTAAAGGTTGGTGAGGCATTTATTACAGGAAGTATATCCGGGAAGGTAAGGGCGCTGATGAATGATAAAGGCATGAAGATTGACGAGGCAGTACCTTCGACCCCTGTAGAGGTTCTCGGATTGCCTGATGTCCCGCAGGCAGGTGATTCATTTATTGTTGTTGAAGATGAGAGAAAAGCAAGAAACATTGCCCTTTTGAGAGAACAAAGACAGAAGAGCGAAGCGATTTCAAAAGTCAGGAAACTTACACTCGATGACCTGTATGCGAAGATAAAAGAAGGGGCGGTGAAAGAACTCCCACTTATTGTGAAGGCAGATGTTCAGGGTTCTGTAGAGGCGGTTAGAGATGCACTTGAGCGTCTTGGCACAGATGCAGTTAAGGTAAAAATGATACATGGTTCTGTAGGGGGTATTACAGAGACTGATGTGATGCTTGCCTCAGCATCAAACGCTATAATCATAGGTTTTAATATAAGACCTGAACCAAAGGCAAGTTCACTCGCGGAGAAAGAGGGTGTTGATATAAGGTTATACAATGTTATATATGATGCTATATCAGATGTAAGGGCTGCCATGGAAGGACTCCTTGAACCTACATTCAAAGAAAAGGTCGTAGGGAGGGCAGAAGTCAGACAGACATTTAACATATCGAAAGTAGGGACAGTCGCTGGATGTTATGCTGTAGATGGTCTTATATCAAGGAGTAATACCTCTGTCAGGGTTATCAGAGATAGCGTAGTAATATATGAGGGTAAGATTGCCTCACTCAGGCGATTCAAGGAAGATGTAAAAGAGGTTCAGTCAGGATACGAATGTGGCATACTGGTTGAGAATTTTAATGATATAAAGATAGGAGATATACTTGAGGTCTTTACGACCGAAAAGGTAGCAGCCAAACTTTAAATAACCTAAATTGAGCGGTTCTTTTAAGACTGTCATTGCGAGGAAGAGATTCCTCGTGGAGTTTATCCTGAGCAGAAAAGCGAGATTCTTCGCTCCGCTCAGAATGACATGCGAAGGACTCGGGATGACAGTTTTGAAGGGTTTATGTTCGTTGGCATCCTCACAATAGATATCCATATTCCTGAAAACGACTCCCTTAAGTGGAAGAGGCATGTCTTACAAAGTATAAAGGACAGAGTAAGAAACAACTTCAATGTATCTATATCTGAGGTTGATAATAGTAACCTCTGGCAGCGAACTACTATAGGGGTTGCTGTAATCAGCAACGATAGGACTCATATCAACCAGACTCTGCAAGGAGTTATCTCAACAATAGACAGAATACCATCAATAGAGATAATAGACTACCGCATAGAGATGATGTAAGTTCTTAAAATTTTTTGGTTTGATTACTATGTTTCATTCATATAAGCGATCTGAGAGGGTTGGTGACCTCATACGCCGTGAGATAGCAGACATCATCATGCATAAGACTAAGGATCCGAGGATAGGTTTTATTACGGTTACTGGGGTTGACCTCAGCAATGACCTGAGACATGCAAAGGTATATATCAGTGTGTACGAGAGAGAGACTGAGGGTACAGAGGAAAATACGCTACAGGCTTTAAAGAACGCTACAGGATTCATAAGAGGTGAACTCTCTAAGAGGATCAGGCTGCGATTTATGCCTGAGATAGTATTTAAACTTGATAAATCAGCGGAATATGGTGAGAAGATTGAGCGTTTATTGAGGGGACAGAATGAATAAAATAATAGAGATTATCAACAGAAATTCTACTTTTCTCATAACTACCCATATAAATCCAGAGGGAGATGCAATTGGTTCAGAGCTTGCACTATTTCTTATTCTTAAGAAATTGGGTAAGAAGGCTATGATATTAAACAGTGACACTGTTCCTCTTATATACCGCTTTCTTCCCCATTCTGAGGCAATTGTTGTATCAAACCCTGAACTTGTTTCAGGGCTATCCGGCGACTACGATGTCCTCTTTATTGTTGATTGCGGAGACCTCGAAAGAACAGGGTTAAGGATTGAAGGGATAAGGGGTAAGATTGCGGTGATTGACCATCATATAACGAGCAAGCCATTTGGAGACCATTCGTGGATCGAACCCTCAGCATCTTCAACAGGCGAGATGATATATGAGCTTGCTGTCTCACTCGGGGTTAATATTGATACCGATATAGCTATAAACCTTTATACATGTATACTTACAGATACAGGGTCATTCAGATATTCAAGCACAACACCAAAGGCACTAAAGATTGCAGGTTTACTTCTGGAGAAGGGCATAGATCCATGGAGAGTTACAGAAGAGGTCTATGAGTCCCAATCTCTTAACAGAATAAGATTACTTGGTATGGTTCTCTCAAAGATAGAAATCAGTGACGATGGGAAGATTGCATGGATTGTTGTTACACAGGATATGTACAGAGATACCGCAACAACAGCTGAGGATACAGAAAATTTTGCGAATTATCCTCGTGCTATCAGAGATGTAGATGTATCAATATTTTTCAGAGAACTTGAGAATGGTAGGTTTAAGATAAGTTTCAGGTCAAAGGGTCATATAGATGTCTCTGCAGTTGCACAGATCTTTGGTGGAGGTGGACACCACAACGCTGCTGGATGTGTTATTGAAGCAGGACTTGATGATGCGAAGAGAATGGTGATAAGTGCAGTAGAGAATATTATTAGGTCTGTTTAATGACGAGATTGCTTCGCCTTCTGCTCGCAATGACAATCCTTCTCAGTCATTGCGAGGCACGGAGTGCCGAAGCAATCTAAAAGTATTGAAATCCAAATGGATGTGGTCATAAACATAAACAAACCTGAAGGGATTACCTCACAGGGTGTGGTAAACAGGGTAAAGAGGATGCTATGTATAAAAAAGGCAGGACATACAGGAACCCTCGACCCTTTTGCTACAGGGGTGCTACCAGTATGCACAGGGAAAGCCACAAAGCTCTTTAGTAGACTGATAAACTCAGACAAGGAATACATCGCAGCCATCAAGATAGGCGAATCTACTGATACCGAAGATTCGTCAGGGACAATTATACAAGCCGTCAATACCAGTCATATAACAGAGGGTATGGTTATGGATGCCCTACAGAGATTTAAAGGTAGCATATCACAGATTCCACCAATGTATTCTGCACTAAAATTAAATGGAACTCCTTTATATAAATTAGCGCGTAGAGGTATAATTGTAGAAAGGAAGGCAAGGATAATCACTATACATCATATAGAAATACTCGGTATCGCTCTTCCTTTTATTACACTGCATATCCACTGCTCTGCAGGGACATATATCCGAACACTTGCTTATGATATAGGTAGCGTTCTCGGTGTGGGAGGGCATCTGGTTTCCTTGAGTCGAATCAGGGCAGGGCAGTTCAGGATAGAAGACTCTATCAGACTGGATGAACTTGCATCATACACAAAAGAAGGAAGGACACCGAAGGGTATGTATTCTCTTGAACAGGTACTTTTAACAATGAGCAATTAATAATTGCGTAATTTGAGATAATATACTTTACAGGTCGCTGTGTCTTATGTTAAGGTATACAATAAAATTTCAGGGAAGGTGGTGAATAAATGCCCCTACAGAAGGAAAAGAAAAGAGACCTTATCGCTAAATACAGACTTCATGATACGGATACCGGGTCTCCAGAGGTGCAGATAGCCTTGCTCAGTGAGAGGATCAATTATCTTATGGAACATTTCAAATTCCACAAAAAGGATTCTCATTCAAGAAGAGGGCTTCTCATGATAGTCGGACAGCGGAGGCGTTTATTAGATTATCTCAAAGATAACGATGCAGAACGCTATAAAAGGTTGATAGCACGCCTTGGTATCAGGAAATAAGGTAAAGGAAATTTTCAATATATTGAAAACTGATGGACAGGATCTTATAATGCTGAAGAAGATGGGTATAAATATAAGGGATACTGAACTTTCGTTGGAGACAGGACGTATCGCAAAGCAAGCAGATGCCTCAGTGAGTGTGCAGTATGGCGATACTATAGTGCTTGCTACCATTGTGTCATCAAAAGAGCCGTGGGATGGATTTGGTTTTTTTCCCCTGACTGTAGATTATCAAGAAAAGGCGTATGCAGCAGGAAAGATCCCGGGAGGCTATTTTAAAAGAGAGGGAAGACCTACCGAGAAAGAGATACTTACCTCAAGGCTGATAGATAGACCCCTTCGTCCATTATTTACTGATGGATTCTGCAATGAGACACAA
Organism: Nitrospirota bacterium; assembly: GCA_040756155.1. Lineage (NCBI taxonomy): Bacteria > Pseudomonadati > Nitrospirota > Nitrospirota bacterium. The sequence continues at coordinate 31,319 of JBFLZU010000070.1, forward strand.
ATTATTGTGTCAGTGCTTTCTTATGGCGATGAAAACATATCTGATATTCTCGGAATAATAGGGACATCTGCCGCACTTACCATCTCTGAGATTCCATTTCTCGGTCCAATTGGAGCGGTCAGGATAGGCAGGATTGGTGATAAATTTATAATCAATCCCGACCTTTCAGAAGTAGAAGAATGCAGTATTAATCTCATAGTTGCTGGAACAGAAGAATCCGTTGTTATGATTGAGGGAGGAGCAAATGAGGTGAGTGAATCTGAAATGATACAGGCTATTCGTATCGCACATCAGAGTATTAGAGAAATAGTTGAACTACAGAAAAAATTTGGAGCAATCTATGCTGTCGAGAAGAAAGTGATTCCACCTCTGATTATAGAGGAAGATATTAAGCGCGCTGTGGAGAGGATTGCCAGTGAAAAGATAAAAGAGGCTATCAGGATTCCATATAAACAGAGACGTCAGAATGCACTGGATAGTATCCTGAATGAGACAATACTGATCCTGAATTCGAGTTCAGGACAAGACCTAGAAAGAGATTATTCGCGAGAGATTAGTGCAGTCTTTTTTAATCTTGAGAGAGATGAGGTAAGGGGAATGATTCTCCGTGATGGTGTGAGGGTGGATGGTAGAGGACCGGGAGATATACGTCCTATCTCCTGTGAGGTTGGAGTGCTTCCGAGAGCTCATGGTTCAGCGATATTTACAAGAGGTGAGACACAGAGCCTTGTTGTCGCTACACTTGGCACATCTGAGGATGAACAGCGTATAGATGCGCTCGAGGGTGAATCCACAAAGGCATTCATGCTACATTATAATTTTCCACCATTCAGTGTTGGTGAGGTTAAGCCCTTAAGGTCCCCTGGCAGGAGAGAAATAGGACATGGTGCACTGGCAGAGAGAGCACTGAGACCTGTTATTCCAGATAAGACAGAATTTCCTTACACAATAAGGGTTGTATCCGATATTCTTGAATCTAATGGGTCTTCTTCGATGGCTACAGTCTGTGGAGGGACACTTGCTCTCATGGATGCAGGTGTTCCAATAAGGTCTCCGGTAGCAGGGATAGCCATGGGGCTTATTAAGGAAGGTGACAAAACAATAGTTCTCTCAGACATATTAGGACTTGAGGACTACCTTGGAGATATGGACTTTAAGGTAGGAGGCACAGAAAATGGTATAACAGCCTTTCAGCTTGATGTAAAGATTACAGGTATAAGTCTTGACATTATGGAAATGGCACTTGAGCAGGCGAGAGAAGGTAGATTACATATCCTCAAAAAGATGACGGAGGTGATTTCTTCTCCAAGGCCAAAACTTGCTGCACATGCACCAAGGATATACACCATACAGATTAAGCCTGAGAAGATAAGAGATGTTATAGGAACAGGTGGTAAGGTTGTAAGGAGTATAATTGAACAAACAGGCGTTAAGATAGATATAAATGATAATGGCATAATAAATATAGCCTCACTGGATGAGAGTGCAGCTCAGAAAGCAATAGAAATCATTAATGGTATAGTAGCAGAGGCAGAGGTAGGGAAGATATATCTCGGTAAGGTAAAAAGGTTAGTTGATTTTGGTGCATTTGTTGAAATTCTCCCAGGCACAGAAGGACTTGTTCATATCTCGCAGATTTCAGACCACAGGGTAATGCGGGTATCTGATGAACTTCGTGAGGGTGATGAGATACTCGTAAAAGTCATAGAGATAGATAAGCAGGGAAAGATAAGATTGAGTCGGAAAGAAGCCCTCAGAGAGTCAGATGATGTTAAAAGAGCAAGGGATCGCACCACTGTGCGTAAATAATCCTTAAATTAGCATATAAAGGGTCTATGACCCGTAGGGATTTTCAAATCCCTTTTTTTATGTCTGTAAAACCATGTATAGACAATACACCCTTGACAATGGTATCCCCGTAGTCTTTGATTTGATGTATGATGTCCACTCAGCGGCTGTTGGGGTCTGGGTAAAGATTGGTTCAAGAGATGAGATCGAGGATAAAAATGGTATATCACATTTTATAGAACACATGTTCTTTAAAGGGACAAAGACGAGGACTGCACAAGATATAGCCATCGAGATTGATTCCATAGGAGGGGAACTGAATGCATTTACATCAAAAGAAGAAACTACATTCTATACAAGGGTGCTTGACGAACACCTCACGACAGCTATCGACTTACTTGCCGATATTTTTCTTAATTCTGTGATTGATGTGCAGGAACTTAAAAAGGAAAAAAGAATAATAATCGAAGAGATCAAGATGGTCGAGGATACACCAGATGAGTATGTTCATGATCTCTTATATGAAGTTGCATGGGGTCGTAGTGCCCTTGGCAGACCTGTTCTTGGAAGAAAGGAAACCGTGACATCGTTTACCAGAGATGATTTAGTTGATCACATTAAAAACTTTTATACATCTCGTGATATTGTTATTGCTGCTGCAGGAAACATAAACCCTGATAGCCTATTCTTGGCGCTCAACAGATCGTTCGGTAAGATACCGTATATTAATAATAAAAGAGAATATCAATCGCCACAATTCTCTAAAGGCATCCTTATGAAAAAAAAGAAGTTAAAAGAGGTTCACATATGTATTGGTGTTGAGGGTATAAGGTATGATAATGATGACAGATATGCAGTGATGTTGTTAAATGCGATGTTTGGTGGAAGTGTGAGCTCGAGACTATTTCAAGAGATAAGGGAGAATCGAGGACTTGTGTATACGATATCCTCTTATCCTGTATTTTATCGTGATACAGGTCTTCTTATAACATATGCAGGAACAGGGAAATCAAAGGCAGGAGAAGTAATAAGGCTTATTATTCAGGAGATGCGAAAATTAAAAGAAGAGAGAGTAAAAGATGCAGAACTCAGGAGGGCAAAGGAACACATAAAAGGGGGATTGCTTTTCGCTCTCGAGAGTACAAGCCACAGGATGGTCCAGATAGCACGCAATGAGATATGTTTTGGCAGGCAAATTACAACAGAAGAGATAGTGCAAAATATAGAGGATGTCACAACCGAGAAGATACAGGAGATCGCAGAGAGTATTTTTAAAAATGAATCAATTGCGATAACGGTGTGTGGTGCAATAAACCACCTTGATTTAAAAGAAGAAGATATAAAGTTATGAGACTCCAGAGAGGCCTTGTACACATATATACAGGAAAAGGAAAAGGAAAGACAACCGCCGCATTCGGGCTCGCAATGAGGGCTGTTGGAGAAGGGCTTAAGGTCTTAATCATCCAGTTCTTGAAAGGAAGGGTTCCTTTAACGGGGGAGGCAGCGATTGCAAAGGTTATGTTCCAGAGCATTGAGATCTTGAGATTCAATGACCAGGTGCATCCCCTATTTGCTGGCAGGAATTCTGATGAGAATAAACTTAAAGAATCTATAGCCTCAGCCTTTGCCATTACAAGAAAGAAAATAGAGAGCGGCGAGTATGATCTTGTAGTGCTGGATGAGATAAATAATGTTATTAAGGGAGGATGGCTTTCGGTGGCTGAGGTGGCGGAATTGATAAAGAACAAGCCTGTTCACACGGAACTTGTGCTTACTGGAAGGAATGCACCAAAAGAATTAATAGATATCTCTGACTATGTAACTGAAATGAAGATGATAAAACATCCCTCTAAGACTGGGATAAAGGCAAGGAGGGGAATTGAATACTAAAAGTCAGAAGTCAGATAAAAAGACTTCGCAACTCACAACTCATAACTCAAGACTTATCTTTATCACTGGTGGGGTAAGGTCAGGGAAAAGTGAATACGCAATGAGCATGGCTGAAGTTATTGATGGCAGAAAGGCGTTCATTGCAACCGCAGAGTCTCTTGATGATGAGATGGCTGAGAGAATAAAGAGACACAGAGAACGACGTAATCAATCATGGGATACCTATGAGGCACCACTTGATATGTATTCAACACTGAGAGATATAAGTGAAAATTATTCTGTAATACTGATTGACTGTATTACGCTCTGGCTTTCAAATCTTATACTTTCAGGTAAGAATGCAGACAATATCTTTATAATAGTTGACGAGTTTTTGAGGATTATAGCAACCTGTAATTCAACAGTGATAGTAGTATCGAATGAAGTTGGGTGGGGGATAGTCCCTGATAATCGAATTGCGAGAGAGTTTCGGGACACTGCAGGAAGGGTAAATCAGATGATTGCATCAGCTGCTGACAGTGTTTATATGGTTATATCAGGAATACCGCTGAGACTTAAATAAAAGGAATCAAGAAGTCCAGAAAATAGCCGAGGCATCTTGCTGAAGAAATTCAGAAATCAAAAATTTTGCATTTTGATTTTTGAATTTTTATACATTTTCGTCATGAGCCTAACAATATTTAACAGCATTATAACCGCATTTAAGTTTCTGACTATTCTGCCTCTTGGAGGCTATCTACCAGATGAACGGGCAATCGGTAAGTCTATTGTCTTTTTCCCATTTGTTGGTATAACGATAGGTGGTATTCTATACATCTCTGACTATCTTTTATCGACGATATTTACTCGTTCTGTTGTTGATGCACTCTTGATTACAGTCCTTGTAATCATCACGGGTGGATTGCATATAGATGGTTTTGCTGATACTGTAGATGGGATTGCAGGAGGAAAGAACCCACAGGACAGGTTGAGAATTATGAAGGAAAGCAATATCGGTGCTGTTGGAGTGAGTTGTGTTGTGCTTTTACTGTTGATTAAGTATTCAGCCCTTTTATCAATTATAGAGGTACAAAAGGGTGGTGCACTACTTATGGCACCTATGATTAGTCGGTGGTCACAGGTTCAAGCCATCTGTATGGGCAAGTCTGCGAGGGAGGATGGACTTGGCAGGATTTTTATTGAAAATGGTAGTGCCGTCAAATTCCTGTTTGCGACAGCCTTTGTGACATCCATGACTATATTTGTTCTACCATTAATAAAGGTGTTATTACTGCTTGCAATAATTTTTATTATATCTCTCATTTTCCTTGTCTTCTTTAACAGGATGTTCAACGGTGTAACCGGGGATGCTATAGGATCGGTAAGCGAGATAAATGAGGTTATTGTGCTGCTGGTTTTACTGGCGATGCAATAACGTCAAAGGATGTTGTGCTATGACTACATTGTATCTCATCCGTCATGGTGAGGTGGTTAATGCGTGGGAGAAGAGGTATAATGGACAGATAGATGTGCCACTGACCCAGTATGGGATAGAACAGATCAAAGATATTTCAAGAAGGCTTGATGGTGTGGACATAAAGGTGATATATGCCACAGGGTTGATACGGACAGTTAGGGGCGCTGAGATAATAGCAGAAAGACTGAAGAGGATCCCTGTTATCATAAAGGAGGAGCTCAAGGAACGAAAACTCGGGAAGTGGGAAGGTCTTACGCTCAATGAAATCATAGAGCAGTATCCTGAGGGGTGGAGCGCATGGAAGGCTGACATGATGAATTACAGACCACCAGGTGGAGAAAGTCTCAGAGAATTGAGTGATAGGGTAGTGCCTGCTGTAAGAGAATTAATCACTTTGCACAAGGGAGAAGAAATTGTAATAGTCGGGCATGGAGGGGTTAATAGGGTTATCATCTGTGAAGCATTGAACCTTTCCCCTGAAAACTTTTACAGGATAGAACAGAAATATGGGGCGTTGAATATCATTGAATACTTTGATGACGGCAAGACGGTAGTAAAATTGATGAACGGTTGAAATCACTAACTGACTGTTTTTGTTGATTTCCATGCATGGTATATTCTCTGGATGGCAGTGATATGTGTCAGGACAAGCAGTATCCAGAGGGTTTCTTCAAGTAATCCAGTTATTGCCCCAGCACTGAGAAGGATTATTCTCTCAGGCCTTTCCATCAAGCCTATATTACAGTCGATCCCGAGTCCCTCTGCCCTTGCCCTTGTATAGCTTATAAGGAACGATCCGAGCATCACACCAAATGTGACCAGCGTATATAAAATGCTATTGTTAGAGATGTAATAAACCATTAATCCACCAAACAGAGCTGCATCAGAATATCTGTCAAGCACAGAGTCGAGGAATGCACCAAATCTTGTGGTCTTCCCTGAATTTCTTGCAAGTATTCCGTCAAGGAGGTCAAAACTACCTGCTAACAGTATAAGTATACCTGCGAGTTTTGGCAGTTGGAATATAAATGATGCTGATGCGATAAGGTTTATTAAAAATCCTGTTAGTGTAAGACTGTTAGGACTGAGAATTCCATTGAGTGACAGGATGTTCGCTATAGGAGCTAATAGTTTATCAAGGCTATGCCCGAGTTTTTCACCCAGCAACTACCGCTCCCTCTTACCTGCAATAAATTCTTCCACCATTTCTCTTGCTGTTACATCGTGAAATTGTTTTAGGGGGTGTTTCATAAAATATGCCGAAGCAGATGTCAATACTCCTCCAACCTTTCTGTCCCTTGCAAGTTTACAGCATCTAATGGCATCAATTACTATCCCTGCACTATTCGGTGAATCTTCTACAGAAAGTCTTAATTCAAGGTGCATGGGGACGCTACCAAATCCTCTACCCTCAAGCCTCAAAAAGCATATCTTGTTATCATTCTGCCACTGTACATAATCAGAAGGACCTATATGTATGTTCTCCTCATCAAGTGGGAGATCAAGCTCTGATTGAACTGCCTCAGTCTTAGATATCTTTTTTGATCTGAGTCGGCTGCGGTTGAGCATATTGAGAAAGTCTGTGTTTCCCCCTACATTCAACTGGTAAGTCCTATCCAGTTTTACACCTCTGTCTACAAAAAGTTTGGAAAGCATTCTATGTATAATTGTTGCACCTATCTGAGATTTTATGTCATCTCCTATTATCGGGATAGACTTCTTCTCAAATCTCTTTACCCAGTTACTGTTAGATGCTATAAAAACAGGAACACAGTTTATAAAGCTAACTCCTGTACTCAGGGCAGCCTCTGCATAAAAGGCTGTGGCTTTTTCAGAACCAACTGGGAGATAATTGACTATAATATCGGTGCCACTTTTCTTAAGCACCTTTTTTATATCGCATGGTTTTTCCTTTGCAATCACAAATCTTCTGTCTTCAGGATAATCTTTCATATGTTCGGAGACACCATCCAGAACTTCTCCCATATTCACTATAACCCCGTTATCAGGGACATCAGGGAAAAAAGTCAAAGTGCAGTTTGGTTTTGCAAATATTGCCTCATTTAGTGGTCTCCCGACTTTTCTTTTGTCGATGTCAAATGCTGCTACTATCTCTATGTCCTCAGGTATATACCCACCGAGATTATAGTGCATAAGCCCTATTGACTGTTTGTATTCATCTCTGGTAATGGATTTGTAATACTCTATACCCTGAATGAGAGAGGATGCACAGTTGCCTACACCTACTATAGCGACCCTTATCTTTCCCACTATGCCAATTCCTTTACGATTTAATCCTCTTCAAAAAGAAAAGGAGTTCATCAAGCTGAAACTCCTCAAGATTCAAATCATCAAGCAGACGATTTAATACATCTCGATAATGTGTCCTTACTCGTTCAAATATTCTATAGACTGTATCCTTATCTATCCCTGTAAGCTTGGCGGTTGTCCTTATACTATTCCCTTCCGCAAGATACCTTAATGCCTTCAATATTGTGACTTCATCTGTGTGGAGTCTGAAGAATATAGAGTTTCTTCGCTCTGAGAAACGGAAATTGCAGGTTTTACACCTGAGGAGTCTTCTTCCCCTTTTACCATAAATATCGTAAAAGGTGATATTACCTCCACCTTTTTTCCCGTAGTCCCTGCATTCTTTATTGGGACAATAAAAATCTTTTATTCTCACAAGGTTATTTTATATAATATAAATTTATGAGTGTCAAGGGAAAAATACAATGATATGGGGACAGCCACTTGACTTTTACTATCTTATCGGCTATTTTCTTTAAGGACATTAGATAGTTATTATCTAACGTCCTTAAAATCTATTTGGGATAGATATGAACATCACAGAGCAACTTAAACTTATAAAACGTGGTACAGTAGAAATTATATCAGAGGAGGAACTTTTCAACAAGCTCAGAATCTCTCAAGATAAAGGAAAGCCTTTAAGGATTAAGGCGGGATTTGACCCTACTGCTCCCGACATACATCTCGGGCATACGGTGCTACTTCAGAAACTCAGACATTTTCAGGAACTCGGGCATGAGGTCATCTTTCTGATAGGCGATTTCACAGCCATTATTGGTGACCCTACAGGAAAAACAGAAACAAGAAAACCACTCACCCCTGAAGAGATATTAAATAATGCCGAAACATACAAAGAACAGGTATTCAAAATACTTGATTCATCAAAGACGATTGTGAGATTTAATAGTGAATGGCTCTCAAAGATAACCAGTGTAGAGTTTGTCAATCTTGCATCGAAATATACGGTTGCGAGGATGCTTGAAAGGGAAGATTTCAGGAAACGGTTTGAATCGCAGAAACCTATAAACATCCATGAATTCCTTTATCCTCTGGTTCAGGGTTATGATTCAGTTGCGATAGAGTCGGATGTTGAAATTGGCGGGACAGACCAGAAATTTAACCTGCTTTTAGGCAGAGAACTCCAGAAAGAATATAGGCAACAACCACAGGTTGTTATCCTAATGCCCCTACTTGAAGGGCTGGATGGTATAGAGAAAATGAGCAAGAGTCTTGGAAACTACATTGGTATCACTGAGCCACCGAGGGAGATTTATGGAAAACTTATGTCAATCAGCGATGAACTGATGCTCAGATACTATGAACTTTTGAGTAATATATTAGTTTCCGAATTAGAGGCTCTGAAGAGGGGATTAAAAGATGGCTCAGTGCATCCAAAGAAGGCAAAAGAGTCGTTGGCGATCGAGATAGTCGAAAGGTTCTATAACAGGCAGATTGCTGAGGCTACAAGAGAGGAATTTGACCGCATTTTCAGGGAGAAACAGCTACCTGACGAAATACCTGAGGTAATCCTTAGATGGGAAGGTAAAGTGATGTGGCTTCCGAGGGTTTTAGTTCTCGCAGGAGCAACAAAGGGGACCACCGAGGCACTGAGGTTAATCAAACAGGGTGCTGTGAGTGTTGATGGAAAAAGATGGACAGACCCCAATGGAGGGCTTACAGGTGACAGACCTTACCTTATCAAGATAGGGAAGAGGAGATTTTTGAGGGTAGTTCCAGAAATACTTAAATAACCTCAGAATCAAACTTACTACCCTTACACCTTCATATGCCTTATGAACTTACCTTTTACCATATAGACCACCATCTCTGCAATATTTGTTGCGTGGTCGGCTATGCGTTCGAGATATTTTGAAACATAGGTAATCCTCACTGCCCTCGATATAGTATGGGGGTCTTCCATCATAAAGGTGAGTAATTCCCTGAATATCTGGCAGTTGAGGTCATCAATAAAGTCGTCATCCCTGCATACCTTCAGGGCAAGTTCTGGATCCTTATTTACAAAGGCATCAATTGCCTCTTTCAACATCCTCTGTGCAGCCTCTGACATTCTTGGTATATCTATGTAAGGTTTTAATATCGGTTCCTGATTGAGCTCTAACGCACGCTCAGATATATCTACAGCAAGATCACCAATACGCTCTATGTCGGTTATTATCTTCATTGCTGTAGTGATAAATCTCAAATCTCCTGCCCGGGGTTGTCTTAAGGCTATAAGCCTTATGCAGTCTTCGTCAATCACGACCTCAAGGACATTGACGGTTTTATCTTCCTCGATTACCTTCATGGCGAGGTCTGAATCTCTCTCAACGAGTGACCTTATTGAGTTGTGCACCTGATCTTCAACATAGGCAGCAAGCCTTAATACCTTTTCTTTAATGATTTTTAATTCTTCATCGAATACAGTCATCATCCGAACCTCCCCGTTACATATTCCTCTGTCAACCTATTAGATGGATTCGTAAAGATATTATCTGTTATGTCGAACTCGATAAGCTCCCCTAAGAGGAAAAATCCTGTATAACCCGATACCCTTGCTGCCTGTTGCATATTATGAGTAACTATAACAATAGTATAGTTCTTTTTCAACTCCTGAATCAGTTCCTCGATCTTTGCTGTGGAGATTGGATCAAGGGCGGATGTTGGTTCATCAAACAGGATAACCTCAGGTTCGATTGCCAATGCCCGTGCTATACAGAGCCTCTGCTGCTGTCCACCTGATAGTCTTGCTCCTGATTGATTGAGGTTATCTTTTACTTCATCCCATAGGGCAGCAAGCCTCAAAAACCTCTCAACTGTCTGATCAATCTCTGACTTCTTTCTTCTTGACTCAAGAATAATGCCTGCTACTACATTTTCGTATACAGTCATTGCAGGAAAGGGGTTTGGTTTCTGAAAGACCATTCCTATCCTTCTTCTGATAAGCACAGGGTCAACATCAGTGTCATAGATATTCATACCGTCAAAGATTACCTTTCCTTCACATCTTGCACCGATTATTTCTTCGTGTAGCCTGTTAAGACATCTCACAAAAGTGGACTTCCCGCAGCCAGATGGCCCTATGATAGCCGTCACTTCATTCTGCTTGATAGACATGTTAATATTCTTAAGCGCCTGGTTTTTACCAAACCACGCATTAAGATTTTCAATAATAAATTTTGCCTTATCTCCGAACTCCGAACTTCGAACCTCTGCCCTGATTTTGTCGAAGGGTCCAAATTCTTTATCTTTTTCCTGCATATATCCTCGCTATTATATTGGTTATAAGGACAATCCCCATGAGGCATAGTGCTGCTGCCCATGCCTTTTGATGCCAGTCTTCATAAGGTGAGACCGCATAGACATAGAGCTGAACAGGAAGATTTGCTATTGGCTGGTCAGGCCTCAAGTTCATATAAGAGTTGCCAAAGGCAGTAAAGAGAAGTGGTGCAGCCTCCCCACCAACCCTTGCAATAGCAAGCATAATCCCCGTGATTATCCCTGATTTTGCGGTACTCAAGACAATCCTTATGATGGTTTTCCATCTCGGTATCCCGAGGGCAAGAGATGCCTCTCTAAGAGTTTCTGGTACCATCTTAAGAAGCTCTTCTGTAGACTTCACTATTATAGGAAGCATGAGAAGGGAGAGAGCAAATGCCCCTGCAATGGCAGAAAACCTTCCCAGTGGTAATACTACTATAGTGTATGCAAATATTCCCATAACAATGGCTGGTATACCTGTAAGCGTATCGGATACAAATCTCACAGCAGATGCAAAAGAGCCCCTGCCATATTCTGAGAGATAGACCCCTATGAGGATTCCAGCAGGTATGGAGAGAAGACCTGCGAGACCAACAAGATAGAAACTCCCTATAAGGGCATTAGCCATTCCTCCTCCCGGGACCCCAACAGGGGTTGGCAATTTTGTAAAGAAATCAAGATTTATACCGGCTGCCCCTTTGTAGATGATATAGCCAAGGATGAGAAAAAGCACTGCTATACCAATAAAGGCTGATGCCACTGAGAAAAAGAACATTGCCTTTTGAGTCAATTTGCGTCTTGTATATCTTAAATTATTCATCTAAACCTTGACCTCTTCAAATCTCTTCATCCTCCATAACAAAAACCTTGCAAAGGCATTAAGAATAAAAGTTATAACAAAAAGGATGAGTCCAAGCTCTATCAGAGAAGATATATAAAGCTCATATGTGGCTTCTGTAAATTCATTAGCAATTACACTTGCAATTGTATAGGCAGGGTCAAGCAGGGAAAGAGATATGTTTGGAGTATTACCAATAACCATTGTAACAGCCATAGTCTCGCCAAGTGCCCGTCCATATCCAAGAATAACGGCGCTAACTATACCACTTCTTCCATATGGGAGCATAACCCTCCATATAGCCTCCCATCTTGTCATACCGAGAGCAAGGGCAGCCTCCTTTTGATGTTGAGGAACCGCAGACAACACCTCCTTTGAGATGGATGAGATTGTAGGGATTATCATTATTGCTATTATAATTCCTCCTGTAAGCATACCAACGCCGAGGGGGTAGCCTTTGAAAAAGGGTAGAAAACCAAGGTATTTTCCGAGAACTGGCTCTACATGAATTTGCATCACAGGGGCGAGGACGAAGAGGCCCCAGAGACCATAGATAACGCTCGGTATGGCTGCTAAAAGCTCTATGATAAAAGAGACCGGCTGTCTCATCCATCTCGGTGCAAGCTCAGAGAGAAAGATGGCTATGCCAATGCTTATAGGAAAGGCAATGAAAAGAGCCAAAGTTGCAGAGACAAATGTTCCCCATATGAATGGTAATGCGCCAAAGAGCCTCTGGACAGGATCCCATTCCCTTGAAAGTATAAACTTAAGACCAAAGGCATCAAAGGACAACCTGGATGAAATAATCAACTCAAAGAGGATGCCAATACTTAATAGAAGAAGAATAAATGATAGAAAGGCTGTAAACCATTTGAATGCCTTGTCTTTGTTGAGTAGGGGCAAACCAATGAGTCTGCCCCTCTCTGCCATCCTCTTTTGCAACATACTCCCTACAGTTTTTTCAGTGCTGTTAACACCTTTATTTTTAAGCTCTCAGGCATCGGGACATAGTGGAGTTCCTTTGCATGCCCATCACCATTTTTATATGCCCATTCCACGAACTTCAAGATTGTAGATAATTTGCTTCTGTCCATATTTTTTCTCAGGATGAGGTATGTGAAGCCTGCTATTGGATAGGAATCCTTGCCCTTTGAATATGTAAACTTTACATAAAATTCAGGTGGAACATCAGCGTTGGCTGCTGCTGCCTTTGTTGTTTCTATGGTTGGATAGACAAAGTTCCCATCTCTGTTACGGAGCATTGCATAGGACATCTTTGTCTGAAGGGCATAAGCAAGTTCTACATAACCGATAGCACCCCTTGTCTGCCTCACAAGACCAGCGACCCCTTCATTGCCCTTGCCTCCAAGGCCAACAGGCCATTTAACAGAAGTGCCTGAGCCCACCCTTGTCTTCCATTCTTGGTTAATATCGCTCAAGAACCATGTGAATATATTGGTTGTCCCACTCCCATCTGAACGGTGAACAACTATGAGGGGTAAATCTGGAATCCTAAGATTTGGGTTAATCTCCCTTATCCTTTGGTCGGTCCATTTTGTGACCTTTCCGAGATAGATATCAGCAACAATCTCAGAGGTCAATTTTAATCCTGATGGTATCCCTGGCAGGTTATAGGCGACTGCTACTGCCCCTGCAACGGTTGGAAACTGGATAAGACCATGTTTATCGATCTCTTCCTTTGGTAGCGGGGCATCACTTGCACCAAAATCAACAGTGCCAGCCTTTACCTGCTGAATGCCTCCACCGCTGCCGATGGACTGATAGTTTATCTTTATACCTGTATTCTTCTCATACTGATAGAACCACTTTGAATAAAGTGGATAGGGGAAGGTTGCCCCTGCACCATTAATAATCTCTGCTTCGGCAGTCATACCAAAAGCCATGACCAGAGCAAGTGCTAAAGCAAGTGCTAATGTTAATCTCAAAATGTTCTTCATTTTCTTCCCTCCGAATATTTAAAATATTAGGTTTAGTTTGTTACAATTTCATTACGATACTATTACAATTTTGTTAAGGTTATGGCATTTATAATCACCTCCTTTTTTGAGGCGAAAGATAGCAGTTAATTATTACAGAATTATTAAGGTGTGATGAAGATGTGGTTAAAAATGAAGGACCCTCAGGTAACAGGGAGAACGATACTTACCTTTGTTCCCTTTCCGATAGCACTCTCGATCTTCAGCGATCCGTTGTGTAGATTAACGAGGTGCTTCACTATTGCAAGTCCGAGTCCTGTTCCTCCGAGTTCTCTTGACCTTGATGGGTCTATACGGTAAAACCTCTCACCGAGTCGTGGTATATGGTGTGGTGATATGCCGATGCCAGTGTCTTCAACACTGACTTCTACGAAGTCAGTGAGTTCGGAGTGCTGAGTTATTAGTTCAGGAATTTCCTTACTCCTTGCTCCTAACTCCGAACTCTTAACCCTCCGGGCTCGCACGGAGACGTTTCCCCCTTCAGGTGTAAACTTTATCGCATTATCAAGTAGATTAAGTAGCATCTGGGATAAATAGTCCCTATCTGCAAGGACTTCTGGAAGGTCTACTGGTATATCGCTAACCATCATGATTCCCTTATCTTCTGCCATAGGTCTGAGTAAGAAAAATATTGGGTCAATAACTTCTCTCAGAGTAATGGGCTTAATATCAAGATGCACATTTCCTGATTCGATCTCTGATAGAGTGAGCAGATCGTTTATAAGCCTGCTTAGCCTCTCGACATGGCTGGCGATGATTTTTAAAAATTTCAGAGCATCATCTCTATTCTCTATTGCTCCACCAAGCAGGGTTTCGGTAAATCCTTTTATGGCAGATACAGGGGTTTTAAGCTCGTGAGAGACATTGGCAACAAAGTCCCTTCTTATCTTTTCAAGTGTTTTTATCTTTGTTATGTCGTGAATAATCAATGCCGTGCCAGTGGATTTATTATCTGACCCGTAGATTGGGACTGCATCAACTGTGACGATCTTCTCAACAGGACGTTGTAAGGTTACATCGCTGGTTACGAATTCATTAGTATTATATGCTTTTTCCAGGATTTCAAGCAGGTCGTTGTTCCTTAATACCTCTATAAAAAGCTTTCCTTCAATACTATCAGAAATATTAAATAGCCTGTAAAATGATTCGTTTGCAAGGACAACGATCCCCTTCCTGTCGATGAGAAGGAGTCCATCAATCATCCCTTTCAGAACTGCTTCAAATCGCAGCCGCTCCCGGTTGATTGTAGATATCTTCTCCGTGAGGTCGGATGCCATAAGGTTTAGATTTTCTTTTAGCATGCCTAACTCGTCTTCTGTATCTTTAATGAGTCTGTGTTTAAGATCTCCGCTCGCAATTTTTCTCGAAAATGAGACGATATCTCTTATCCCGGAGGTTATTGAGCGAGAAAAAAGGACGCTAACTGTAAAGAGTGCAAGAAGTCCTGCGGCAGATGCGAGGGCTACCCTTACCCCGATCGTGTTTATAGTATCTTTAACCACCGTTAGTGTCATGGATAGCCTCAGTATCCCCCCTTGACTTTCTTTACTGCTGCCAAATGTGACAGCGACATAGAGCATATCTTTTCTCACCGTACTGCTGTGTCGTATAGAACGACCTACACCGGTCTGGATAGCATCCTGAATCTCAGGCCGCATTAGATGGTTTTCCATTCCTTCTGGCGATTCATCTGTATCAGCAATTACTCTGCCATCAGGGGCAATGACTGTGATTCTCGCATCAGTCATTTTTTTGAACAGGACTACCTGTGATTGATAATCGATAGGAATTTTCAGGGTTGAAAGGTGATGGGAGATAAGTCTGGCATGTTCCCTGAGTTTTTCTGCTGTTATGTCTATAAAGTATCTTTCGATAGCACCGGTTATATATATCTGTGTGAAGATCAAAACGGCTGATGTTATACCGATGTAGAAGATTATCAGTTTCCAGAGGAGACTTTTCTTTGTCATTGCTCTTCCTCTATAAATCTATAACCCAAACCACGGACTGTCTTGATGTATTTCGGCCTTTCCGCATCTTCCTCGATCTTAGTCCTTAGGCGGCGGATGTGGACATCAACAGTTCTCGGTTCGACAAAGCCTTCGTTTTTCCATACATTATCAAGTATCTGGTTTCTACTGAATACCCTTCCCCTGTTTTCTGCGAGGAACTTTAGGATATTAAATTCTATCGGTGAAAGTTCTACTACTTTATCCTTTATAGTTACCCTGTGTCTTGTGGGATCAATCTCCATATCTATCGCTGTTATCTTCTTTTCTTCAGCGACACCTTTCCTTCGTAATACTGCCCTTACCCTTGCGATGAGTTCTCTTATGCTGAACGGCTTTGTTATATAATCATCCGCACCTATCTCAAGACCAATTACCCTATCCATCTCTTGCGACCTTGCTGTAAGCATAATGATCGGGGTATGAGAAATCCGCGGCTCTTTCCTTATGAGCCTGCATACCTCAAGACCTGATAGTTCCGGAAGCATAAGGTCAAGAATCAATAAATCAGGAGGTCTTTCCCTCACTATCTCCATGCAACGATATCCATCTTTTGCTTTCTCAACAGAAAATCCTTCTCTACTCAGATTGTACTCAAGGAGCGTAAGGAGGTCTTCTTCGTCATCTACGATAAGTATTTTCTGTGGCATGGTTCAGTATATCATATCCCCGTTGATAAATCTCCATGTCCTCTCGTCCTTTGGATTCTCAAAGAATTCCTGAGGTGGGGCATCTTCTATTATCATGCCATCTAAGAGAAAGAACACCCTGTCAGCCAGCCTCTGCGCCTGAAACATGTTATGTGTGACCATGATGATGGTAGGGCGATATTTTCTCCCTATTGTTTTTATAAGTTCTTCAATAATAGCAACACTTCTTGGATCAAGCGATACGGTTGGCTCGTCAAGAAACATAATCTCTGGTTTAATCGCTATTGCCCTTGCAAGTACAAGACGCTGAGCCTCACCTGTGGAAAGGGAAAGGGCGTTCTGGTTTCTTTTATCCCAGATGCCGACTTCTTTAAGCGTTTCCTCTACTATTGCTTCTATCTCTTCTTTTCCGAAACCTCTGAGTTTCAATCCATATGCGACATTCTTATATACAGATGTGTTGAATATACCTCCCTTAGGAAAGACCAGCGTTATCCGCCTTCTCAGTTCTATCGAGTTATCAAAGGTCTTAGATTCATCGTCATAGACGACCTTTCCTCTATCAGGGCTTTCAATGAGAGCACATATCCTCAGAAAGGTTGATTTACCACTCCCGTTTGGACCGATGATTGAGAAGACCTTTCCAGCCTCGAAGGTAAATGAGCAGTTATTTAATACAATTTTACTGTTATAACTTTTTGTGATATTAGATACCTTAAGTCTCAATTTGCTCATCTTTGTTTTATTCCTCTTTTCTGGAACCAGTAAAGTAGTGTATTAACAATCAAAGAGATTAAAAGCAGAACAATACCTAATGCCAGTGCAAGTTCAAAATTTCCTTTATCCGTCTCAAGGGCAATTGTGGTAGTCATAACCCGTGTGTATCCTGCGATATTCCCTCCGACGATAAGTATTGCACCTACCTCTGCAATGGCACGACCAAATCCTGCTATAACCGCTGCTGTTATAGAATACCTTGCTTCTGTTATCACCTTTACCGATGCCTGCAGCGGTGTTGCTCCGAGTGCCATCGCTGCGTTTCTTATTGTATCCTCGACATTCACTATTGCAGCATGTGAGAGGGCAGCGATGATAGGGGTTGCAAGTATTGTCTGGGCAATAGCCATCGCAGAAGGTGTATAAAGCAATCCCATGAAACCGAAGGGTCCACTCCTTGAGAGAAGCAGATAAACAAATAATCCAACGACTACTGGTGGAAGTCCCATAAATGTGTTAAGAAGACTTATTATAAAATCCCTTCCAAAAAACCTTCTCATACTAACAACTGCACCTATAGAAATCCCTATGAGTGTTGAGATAATCAATGCCACTCCAGAGACCTTAAGAGATAGAAAGATTATGCTGTAGAGTTCCTTATCAAATGAAAGTATAAAGGAGATTGCACGACTGAAACCGGAAAGGATAATATCCATAATTTTCCTCTATTTTGCATTCGGGTAGAAAAGGGCATTTCCATGTTTATCCTTGAAACTCCCGATAGCCTTCTGTCCCTCAGGTGATATAATCCATTTGATAAATTTCATTGCCTCTTTGAATTTAATATAGGGGTGTTTCTTTGGATTTACAGCCATTACGCCATACTGATTAAAGAGGATAGGGTCTCCTTCAAGCACAATTACCATGTCGAGTCTGTCTTTGTCCTTTGTGGCAAGCCATGTTCCTCTGTCTGTAAGTGTATATGCCCTTTTCTCATTTGCTATTCTCTGCGTTTTCTCCATACCCTGTCCAACCTCCAGATACCATTTTTCTCCCTTTGGGTTTACCCCGTTAGAAAAGCTTCTTCTAACGGGGTTTATTCCAACTTTTTCCCAGATAGATAGCTCTTTAATGTGAGTTCCTGAACGGTCTCCTCTCGATACAAAGAAAGAGTTGGCATTTGCTATTTTACTGAAGGCATCTGATGCGTTTTTCATACCTTTGATTTTTGCAGGGTCATGTGTTGGACCAATAATCACAAAGTCATTGTACATCACATCATGCCTGTTGACAAAATGTCCCTCTTCGACTGCTTTCAATTCCAGTTCTTTTGCATGAACAAGAACAACATCCGCATCACCCCTTTTTCCTATTTCAATGGATGCTCCTGTTCCAACACCTATCACATCCACTTTGATACCTGTCTTCTTTTCAAATATAGGCAGGATATAATCAAACAACCCCGAGTTCTGAGTGCTTGTTGTTGAGGCACAGCGGATGCGGACATCTTTCCCATAAGAGGTATCCCATACAATTGTTATAGCAAACATTATAAAAAATGCTAAGAATTTTAATCTTATTAACATTGCGTTATAATTTGCATGCATACTTTCTTCTTGACATATTATATATCGCCGTGATAAATAATCAAGTCCTTCTGAAAGAGGAAGGTTCTTGACAATATCATCCTAAATAGGGTATAAATATTTTATAGATGTTTGGTCTTTGAAAACTAAATAGCGTGTGTTTCTGACAGATAACCCTTTTCAAATTCTTTGGAGAGTTTGATCCTGGCTCAGAACGAACGCTGGCGGCGCGCCTAACACATGCAAGTCGGACGGGCCTTGTGTGTAGCACAAGGAAATTTGAAGCACGAAGCACCAAATCCGAAACAAA
>JBFLZU010000071.1 GCA_040756155.1 Nitrospirota bacterium
AGGGAGATAGCAAACCTTAGCGTTCCCCATCTTTTTTTTCCAATTGAAAGCGGAGTTCCAACATCGAGGATATTGTGATTTATTGCAGTATTAAAAGAATGCTCAAGGAGGGTGGTCTCTGCCATCAGTAGATTCTGGGTTAATGGGTCATTGTATATCTTGCCATACTCGGTAAGGTCATTGTGTGATATTACCTTACCTTCTTCGTCCAGTATTGCTATATAGACGAGATCAATATCCTGTCTATTGTAGGTCTCCATTACATAGTTATCAATCAGTCCTCCTTCTTCTACAAGTCCAAGCCTCTCATATATAAGGTCATTAATTATTGGTATTGCAAGTGTTTCTGCAAGGAGTTTTCCCTGTCTTTCAATCTCTGCGTAGAGTAGTGTTCTCTCTCTTTCGACCGCCATATAGCCTATAATGCTCATCAGCAGGATGATAGCAATAGTTGTAATCAGTATAAATTTATACTGGAGTCCAAGGTTTTCAAAAAATTTTAATAATCTTTTCATAGCCTTGTCTTTGGGTGGCATCCCCACCCACATGTCTTGGGGATACTGTTGATCATCTTTCTGACCCCCTCATAATCTTTATCTGAAGCGGTTGTAAATCCATAACGAAAGTCTTCATCCCATCTTTTTAATATCTTTTTATGTTTCCTGTCATCCGGGTCAAGACTTAGAAGCGCTCTTTTTATAGCCTCGGCGACTACAGATGGTGTTTTTGGTCCTATTACAATCGGTCCTGATGGTATCGGATCGGACGACGCAATTACCTTGAGACCGAGGGGGATATATTTATCAGCAACAGAGTCCTTAACAGAACCGGCATCAAACTGTCCCCTTAAAACTGCCTTTACAACAGAGTCATGATAGTTGAAATTTGCGAATTTTTTGAGATCGTTGATATGGATTCCTGAGTCAGCAAGAAGGTAGCGTGGGATGAGATTCCCTGATGTAGATTTTAAGGAGGCAAATGCAAATGATTTCCCCTTTAAGTCAAAGAGGTTTTCGATAGAGCTATCCTTTTTTACTACGATGACGCTTTTATATTGTGCACTGCTATTAGCAGTAATCGGCTTCAGGATGCAGATGACGCCATACTTTGCATGTGCCTCAAGATACGAAATAGGACCAAGAAGGGCTATATCAATTGTGCCATTGCCAAGATCGGTAACTGTATCCTCATAGTTTCTTCTGAGGACTAGTTCATAGCTGTAAGATGTCTTCTCGGATAGATAGTCAAGGAATGGCTGATATTTTTCATAGGAGATCCTCGGATTATCCCTCGGGATTACACTGAAGCGCAAAACATTTCTTTTTTCAGGGGTAACCTTATATATATTTTGTTGAATCCTTACCAGTTTCTCCATGTCTCTTATTGAGTTGTAATCCCTATGGGCAATCAGGACAAATCTCTCTATCATCATCGCATCGAGGATTGCCTTACCTTTCGGGTCATTGTGCATATTCAGAAATGCCTCCCTTAACTTTGCCTTGAGGGAGGGGTCTATATTCTTTGTGACCACTACCGGTGGCATGCCAAATGGCGGTGATTTCTCAATGATCTTTGTGAGTTTTGTATAAGGAGAATCTTTCTTGAGCATATAATCGTAAACAAGACCATCCACAGAGGCGCCATCAACAACCTTCTTTGAAACAAGTTCGATTGATTTGTTATGGCTGTAACTGTAAATAAAACGCTTGAAAAAGATCTCAGGGGTATATCTCATCTTTGTCAATCGGTAGGTTGTGTAGAGTTTACCTGTGTTTGATTTCGGGTCTGTAAAGGCGAATCTTTTTCCTTTAAGTTCAGAAAGGGACTTTATTGAACTATCTTTGTGGACGACTATGTAGGAATTATATGTAGCCTTTCCATTTACACTTGGTGCTACGAGAAGCTCAACGCCAAATTTATCATGATCCCATACATAAGGACCTGAACATATAAAGGCGACCTGCACTTCATCTTTTTCAAGCATGGTGTCCATTTCAGCATAACTTCGCCTCAGCACCATCTTTACAGGTCTACCTATCCTTTCTCCCACATATTCAATTATCTCCTGATAATACTTAACAGAATCCACAGGGGTAATCATTGAGGCGACACCTATCTTTAATGGCTCAATTTCTGAAGA
>JBFLZU010000072.1 GCA_040756155.1 Nitrospirota bacterium
GGTTAATGGAGAGTGTTGGAGGAATAAAATACAGTTACATTGTTGAAAGTTATAGACATACAAGATATAAAAAGAGATGGACAATAGCAGGTCCGAGCTGTGACAGTTTTGATGTAATAGATAAAAATGTGGCACTACCGGAACCGGATGTCAATAATCTGATTCTCGTATTATCCAGTGGTGCCTACACGGTATCCTATGCTTCAGAATTTAATGGTTTTTCGATACCCAAAACACTTCTTATATAAAAGAGAGGATGAACAATGATTAAATTTTTTGAAAGAGCCCCATATGCACCGGTCGAATATTCCTATGATGTTGAGGAGATTCTCTATAAGGGTAAGAGTAAATTCCAGGAAATTATGGTTATAAAGAGTCCACATTTTGGTAAAATGCTTGTCCTTGATGAAGTCGTCCAGATAACTGAAAGGGATGAGTTTTTTTACCACGAAATGCTTACCCATATCGTAATGCATGCCCATCCAAATCCAAAGAAAGTCATTGTTATTGGTGGTGGTGACGGAGGTGTAGTTAGAGAAGTCTTAAAACACAAAACTGTTGAAAAGGTTTACTTTGTAGAGATAGACGAGGAGGTAATTAATATTTCAAGAAAATTTTTCCCGACTGTAGCCTGTAGTGTTGACGATCCTCGTGTAGAGATAAAGATTATGGACGGCGCAGAGTTTGTAATAAGGAGGAAACTTTCAAATATAGATGCTGTTATAGTTGACTCTACAGACATTATTGGTTTTGCAAGGAGTCTTTACAAAACAGAGTTTTTTACCTCTGTAAGAGATTGTCTAACAGATGAAGGTATGTTTGTTACACACTCAGAGTCGCTTCATTTTCATAAGGATATGGTTATCGAGGTTCAGGAAACACTGAAAAAGGTCTTCCCTATAGTTGACCTGTATACTGCTCCAATTGCAACCTATCCAGGAAATTGGTGGGCTTTCGCAGTAGCATCCAAAAATCTTTCACCGCGGGAGATGAAACGTAAATTTGAAATAAAAACAAAATACTACAGCGATGAAATCCACAAGCAGGCATTTCTGCCTAAAGGCATGTACGAGAATCTGATGCAAAGAAATCTAGAATGGTAAAAAATATCTCTATCAAAGATACAAAAATCAGCAATAACTGGTTTATCGATAAGGAGAGCGAACACAGGTGGATATACCACAGGATGAGAAGACATCTCCTATCTTTAGAGACAAAGTTCCAGCAGGTACGTCTTATTGATACTTACAATTTTGGTCGTGTTCTTGTGCTTGATAACAAAATTCAATCAGCAGAATCAGACGAGTACATCTATCATGAGGTACTTGTGCATCCAGCAATGATTACACATCCAGAGCCAAGAGATGTGCTTATCCTTGGAGGTGGAGAAGGAGCAGTCCTGAGGGAGGTGCTGAAACACTCGACAGTTAAAAGGGCAGTAATGGTTGATATAGATAAAGAACTGGTGGAGTTTTGCAAAGAACATCTCGAAAAATGGCATCGAGGGTCTTTTTTTGATAAAAGGGCAGAAATTGTTTTTGATAATGCAATAGATTTTGTTAAAAATACCAGGGATAGATTTGATATAGTAATAGCCGATATAAGCGACCCTATTGAGAAGGGTCCAGCATCTTTGATCTATACGAAGGAATGTTACAGGTCTATCATGAGAATACTTTCAGACGATGGAATATTTGTAACGCAGGCAACAGAGGTATTTTACAATCAGCAAGAAGTTCACTCAATAATAAACAAGACTGTAGCTTCTGTGTTCCCAATAGCAGAATCCTATTGTGATTATATTCCGAGCTTTACTTCAATGTGGGGTTTCGTAACTGGTTCTCAAAATTACTCTTTGAAGAAAATAACACCAGAAGAGATCGAAGATGGGTTAAGAAGACGAGGAGTTAAAGGACTGAGATATTACGATTTAGAGACACATGAAAGATTGTTTAACTTGCCAATGAGGCTCAGGAAGATGATTTCCAGTCAGAAATTTGTAGCGACTATAAAAAAACCGATAAAAGTTTACTCTAATCGGTAGACAACGGACTTTATGTCCGTTGATTTTTTCTATTCGGTAGATTTTTTTCTAAATTCAACGAGGGTAAACCTCGTTGTCTACCAAAGTTTTTCTATCCTCTTGACATTTATAATAAGAATTGTTAATTTATTAGCACTCGCCGTTAAAGAGTGCTAAGGTTTTTAGAAGGTAAGAAACTATGCAAACAGAATATTTGAATGAGAGGTGTCAGGAGATACTCAAGGTGATTGTCCACAGCTACATAGATACCGCTGGACCTGTAGGTTCGCGTACGATTACTAAGAGATACAATATAGGACTCAGCCCTGCGACAATAAGGAACATAATGGCTGATCTGGCAGATATGGGATTTTTGACACAGCCACATACATCTGCTGGTAGAGTCCCTACAGATAAAGGCTATCGTTTTTATGTGGACAGCATAATAAACAGCAAGGGTTTCAGAGATATCAATAACGCCGAGAAAGAAATGTCTTCAAGGCTCGAGATAACAAAAAGAGACATAAAAGAACTGATGCAGGAAACATCAAGGATGTTGTCATTGCTTTCACACTACCTCGGTGTGGTTCTTGCTCCAAGGCTTGAAGATTCTACATATAAGAGAATGGACTTTGTGCGACTTAAGGATAGACACATCCTTGTTATATTTATATCAGATGAGGAGATTGTCCATAACAGGATAATAGAGATAGATGAAGATATTACGCAGAAAGACCTTAACCGGATTAGTAATTTCCTGAGCAGAGAACTCTATGGTTTAGGCCTCAAAGAGGTCAGGAGGAGAATATTTAGCAAGATGTATGAAGAAAAGATGCAGTGTGATAGATTAATTAAGAGGGCGTTGAGTATATGCAGAGAGATGGTGATGGCTGGCAGTGAAGGGGATGTGTATATCGGGGGTATTGCTGATTTACTTGATCTGCCAGAATTTGCAGATCTTCGCAAGATAAAAGAACTATTCAAAGCAATAGAAGATAAACACCTGTTACTTAAACTGCTTGATAAAACTATGGAGACAGATGGGCTTCGGGTCTTCATAGGTGAAGAGAATCCACTTTGTGAAATGAAAAACTGTGCTATTGTGACTTCAACATATAAAGAAGGAGATAAACCCTTAGGAGTCCTTGGTATTATAGGTCCTACAAGGATGAATTATTCAGAAGTGATACCGATAGTTGACTACACGGCTATGCTACTCAGTCGTCTTCTTAGCCAGAGATAAGTTGGGAGGTGTTGTATATGGGTGAAGATGCTGAGATACACGATCCTGAACTTGTTTCAGGAGAGGTAAAGAACGAAATGCCAGTAGAAAAAACAGTTGCTGAAAGGGAGATTGATGAACTGAGTAAGGAGTTGGAAGAGAAGACCAGAGAACTCAATGAGGTAAAGGATAAATACCTCAGGCTTTATGCAGAATTTGAAAACTATAAGAAATATATAACGAAAGAACAGAGAGAACTTCTGAGGTATGGTAATGAAAGTTTGATTCGTGAAATACTATCTGTGGTTGACAACCTTGAGAGGGCGATATCTCATGCAGAAGGTAGTAATGAATCTAAAGGTCTTATTGATGGCGTAGAGATGACTCTGAATCAACTAAAAAGTATCCTCGAAGGATTCGGGGTGACACCTATAAAGGCAATAGGTGAGCCTTTTGATCCATCAAGACATCATGCGCTGACACAGGTAGAATCTGAAGAATATGATGAGAATATAGTTGTTGAAGAATTCAACAAGGGCTACTATCTTAACGAGAGGGTGATTCGGCCAGCATTTGTCAGTGTGGCGAAGAAACCAGAAACCAGAACTAAGGATTAAAGGATTAAAGGGATAAGTTGCTTGTCCCTTAATCCTTCTTAAATCCTAATGAGGAGGGATTTAAAATGGGAAAGGTAATTGGAATAGACTTGGGTACTACCAACTCATGTGTGGCGGTGGTTATTGGTGGTGAACCGGTGGTTATACCAAATCAAGAAGGAAGCCGCACCACCCCTTCTGTAGTCGCCTTTACAGATAAAGGTGAAAGGCTCGTAGGACAGATTGCAAAAAGACAGGCGATAACAAATCCTGAAAATACTGTCTTTTCTATTAAAAGACTGATAGGGAGAAGATTCAATTCACCAGAGGTTGCCTCTGCAATTAAAAGACTTCCCTATAAGATAGTTGAGGCGCCAAATGGGGATGTGCATGTGGAAGTGAAGGGAAAGAGGTATTCTCCAGCAGAGATATCTGCCATGATACTTCAGAAGATGAAACAGGTGGCAGAGGATTACCTCGGTGAAAAGGTAACAGAGGCTGTTATCACAGTCCCTGCATATTTTGATGATAGCCAGAGACAGGCAACAAAGGATGCTGGTAAGATCGCAGGTCTGGAGGTCCTCAGAATAATCAATGAGCCAACCGCCGCATCACTTGCATATGGTCTTGAAAAGAAAAAGGATGAAAGGATCGCTGTTTACGACCTCGGTGGTGGGACATTTGATATATCTATCCTTGAAATAGGAGAAGGTGTATTCGAGGTAAAATCCACAAATGGCAATACCTATCTGGGTGGCGATGACATCGACGTAAGGATCATAGACTGGATGGTGGATGAGTTCAGGAAGGATCAGGGGATTGACCTGAGAAAGGACAAGATGGCACTCCAGAGGTTGAAGGAGGCTTCCGAAAAGGCAAAGATAGAACTTTCACAGGCTATGGAGACAGACATAAATCTCCCATTTATTACTGCTGACGCTACAGGACCAAAGCACCTTCAGATGAAACTTACAAGGGCAAAGTTTGAGCAACTCGTAGATGACCTAATAGAGAGCACCATAGAGCCTTGCAGGAAGGCACTCTCTGATGCAAGTATTACGCCGAGGGATGTAAATGAGGTAATTCTTGTTGGTGGTCAGACAAGGACACCGAAGGTTCAGAATATAGTAAAGGAATTCTTTGCAAAGGAACCCCATAAAGGGGTGAATCCTGACGAGGTGGTTGCGATTGGTGCATCTATTCAGGCAGCGGTACTAAAAGGAGAGATTAAGGATGTTCTGCTTCTTGATGTTACCCCACTCTCCCTTGGGATAGAGACACTCGGTGGTGTATTTACAAAACTGATAGAAAGAAACACGACCATTCCTACAAAGAAGAGCCAGATATTTTCCACAGCGGCTGATAACCAGACCGCTGTTACGATAAAGGTTCATCAGGGTGAACGGGAAATGGCAGCAGATAACAAGCTTCTTGGTGTATTTGACCTTGTAGGGATTCCTCCTGCACCGAGGGGGATGCCACAGATAGAGGTTACATTCGACATAGATGCGAATGGTATCGTACATGTATCTGCAAAGGATCTCGGCACAGGTAAGGAGCAGTCAATAAAGATTACAGCCTCAAGTGGTCTAAGTAAAGAGGAAATAGAAAGGGCTGTAAAGGATGCAGAGGCACATGTACAGGAGGATAAAAAGAGAAGAGAACTTGCAGAGGTGCGTAATGAAGCAGATACCCTGATATACACCGTAGAGAAATCGCTCAGGGAGTATGGCGATAAGGTGAGTGAGGCTGAAAGATCGGCTATCAACAGTGCACTCGAGAGGGCAAAGAAGGCAAAGGATGGAGACGATATTGGTGAGATAAAGAGTGCTATGGAAGATCTCGGAAGGGCATCACACAAGTTAGCTGAGGAGATATACAAAAAGGCTGCCCAGACGCAGGAGGCGGGGGCACAGGCTGATACCTCAGGTAAAAAGAAGGAAGATGTAGTTGATGCCGATTTCGAAGAGGTGGATAAGGATAAGCGGTAAGCAGAAGGGTTCGAGGATTCAAGGGTTTGAGGGTTAAATAAAATCAAAATTCAAATTGCAAAATGCAAAATTATGGAATTCCTTAATTTTGATTTTTGCATTTTGAAATTTTTGCTTAACCACTTGAATCCCATCCTCTTGAACCCTTTTTAGCAACTTTTTGAGAGAAGAATCTATCATCTATCGGTTAATATGGCGAAGGATTATTATAAAATACTCGGTGTTCACAGAAACGCCACTGACACAGAGTTAAAAAAGGCATACAGAAAACTTGCGCTTCAATACCACCCTGACAGAAATCAAGGGGATAAATCTGCGGAGGAGAAGTTCAAGGAGATAAATGAGGCATATGCGGTCTTGAGTGATTCACAGAAGAGGGCGTATTATGACCAATTTGGGACTATAGAGGGTGGAGGTTTTGGTTTCGAAACCTCAACTTTTACTGATATATTTGAAGACATCTTTAATAACTTCTTTGGCACATTCACAGGTAGAAGAAGCAGGGCTGTAAGAGGTTCAGACCTCAGGTATGACCTTGATATAACCCTGTTAGATGTTGCATATGGAACTGAGAAGGTAATCACTGTTCCACGATGGGAAAGGTGCGATTATTGTGGTGGAACAGGCTCCAGACCGGGCACCCATCCGATTAATTGTCCTACATGTAATGGGAGAGGTGAGATAAGATATCAGCAAGGTTTTTTTAGTGTGAGCAGGACATGTAATCATTGCCGCGGGGAGGGGAAAATAATCAAAGAGCCCTGCGGGGTATGCCATGGTAAGAAAAAGATAGAGAAAGAACGGAGTATTTCTGTCAGAATACCAGCAGGTGTCGAAAGAGGGACAAGATTAAAACTTGCAGGAGAGGGAGAAACGGGAGAGTTTGGTGGTCCACCAGGTGACCTTTATGTGATTATAACAGTTTTGCCACATCCGATATTCGTAAGGGATGGCAATGACATCATATGTGAAGTCCCGATCAGCTTCCCCCAGGCAGCACTCGGTACAGATATTGAAGTTCCTACCCTTGATGGTAGATCTACTATAAAGGTTCCACCAGGGACGCAATCAGGTAAGGCATTACGTCTGAAAGGAAAAGGCATCCCCTCCTTAAGAGGATACGGCAGGGGTGATGAGATAATCAAGATAGTTGTAGAGACGCCTACAAAGCTAAATGCAAGACAGAGGGAGCTTCTTGAAGAGTTTGCGAGAATAAGCGGAGAAGATGTTAATCCGATTAGCAAAAGTTTTATGGAGAAGGTGAAGGACTTTTTCGGTAGCAAAGAGGAAGTAGGAAGCAGGAAGTGAAAAGTAAACCCCGTTAGAAGACTCCGCCTTCTAACGGGAAGGCTCACACGGGGCATTAACCCCGTGTTCGCTCAAAAAGGAAAATTATTTTCATCCCCGCTGCAAGCAGCGGGGCATTCTAACGGGGTAAATGGTAAGGCTCTTTATTGATAAAGGAGACATACAGAGAGATACGGCGATTATTGCGGGCGAAAATGTCAAATATATAAAGGATGTACTAAGGTGTAGTGTTGGTGATAAAATTACTATTTTAAACGGACATGGAAATGAATGTAAAGCAACCATCTCGTCAATAGGCAGAAAGGAAATAAGGGTAGATATTCTGAGAAGAGAGTTTCTATCTACCGAGTGGGGATTTGAGATTGTCCTCTGTCAAGGTATACCGAGAGGAAAAAAAATGGATTTTATAGTTCAGAAATCAACCGAGATTGGTGTCAAGAAGATTATTCCACTCCTGACTGAGAGAACTGTTATAAGGGATGTAAAGGGTAAGGTTGAAAGGTGGAGACGAATAGCAAAATCTGCCGCACAACAGTCAGGAAGGACGATGATCCCAGAAATATATGAAGCTATGGAATTCGAGTCATTCCTAAACAGTTGCGGGGAAGACTTTTTTTGCATGCTTTTCTATGAAGATGCGAAAAGAGGGATAAGAACGGTTTTAAGAAATTACAACAGTGGGATGCCTATCATTATAACCGTTGGACCTGAGGGAGGATTCTCTCCACGAGAAGTAGAAATGGCTGAGAAAAGGAATTTTTACACCGTCTGGCTCGGTCCTAGAATATTAAAGGCAGAGACTGCACCTATAACTATCTTGAGTATCATCGGATATGAACTGGGTGAGATTTGAAAAATGGGACGGCAGGCTGTCCCAAAATACTTCTTAAGTTAATCCAACTTTTGTGGGTGACCTGACAATTTCTCATAAAGAGGTCCTTAGTTTATAAAAAATAACAGTTATACATAAAATCGAG
>JBFLZU010000073.1 GCA_040756155.1 Nitrospirota bacterium
TGACTCAAGATTCCTTGCTTTCTCTTCAAACCGCTGAAGGGATTCTTTAGCCGTTCCTTTTTGGATTATTTCATAGACTTCTTCTGGATAAGCAGGGGTGGTTGTAGCCGAAAACAGCAGAACGGACAGGACTATAAAAAAGTTCCAGATCGCATTGAAATTTCTATAAAGCATGGCATTATCCCTCCCCATGCGATATAAACACTGCCATTCTTTTCAACATCTTTTTAGATTTTAAGTATTCAAAGGTCTTCTGCTTTTATAATATCACAAATATTCGGTAATGCAAATCCATTGAGTTATTTCGGTAAATATGTTATAAAATGTGATATATTATGAGGAATATAGCCGTTTTTATAGACAGGGATGGCACTCTGATAGAGGATGTTGGGTACCTTAGTAACATAGATGCACTCTCGCTCATAGATGGAAGTGCTGATGCAGTTAGAAGACTTAATAAATCAGGCATTAAGGTTGTTATTATAACCAATCAGGCAGGCATTGCCAAGGGTTTTTTCGATGAATCGACCCTGCTTGCTATACATGAAAAGTTGATAGAGATGCTCGGCGAACATAATGCCGTGATTGATAAGATATATTATTGCCCGCATTATCCAGAGGGTACGGTTCCAGAATATTCTATCTCCTGTCTATGTAGAAAACCTGAGCCAGGTATGGTTGAAAAGGCTGTAGAAGAACTGGGGATTGATTTAAAAAGGTCGTATATAGTCGGAGATAAGGCGTCTGATATTGAACTGGCGCAGAGGATTGGCGCCACAGGGATACTCGTTCTTACCGGCTATGGTTCTAATGTAGTTAAAGACAATGAGGTAAATCCAACCTATATAGCCCCTTCTCTTAAAGAAGCTGTGGAATGGATACTAAAGACGGTGAACGGTGAACGGTGAACGGTGAACAATATAATAACATCCTTATCGTAAAGCCGAGTTCTCTCGGTGATGTAGTTCATGCAATGCCATTTCTATCTGCCTTAAGGAAGAGATTTCCAGATGCCTATATATCATGGGTGGTAAATAAAGGACTTGAGCCTTTATTCGATGGTGTATCAGAACTCAACGATCTCATAATATTTGATAGATATGAATGGAGGGATACTATCTTTCATTTTATCAGAGACCTGAGAAAGAGGCGCTTTGATGTAGTTATTGACCTCCAGTGTCTTTTAAGAAGCGGTATTTTTTCTTTTCTTTCAGGTGCGTCTGTAAGGATTGGTTTAGGGGATGGTAGAGAAGGTAGCAGGTTTTTTTATACACATATCGTGGATATTCCTGATACACCGATGCATTCTGTTGAAAGATATATGCTATGCGCTGAATATTTAGATGCTGGGACAGATAAAAGGGACTTTCTCCTGAGGGTGACGGAAGAAGAAAAAGCAGTGGGAAGAAAGTTATTTGGAATTAAAGAAAAGGAATTTGTAATTGTCAATCCTGGTGGAAGGTGGACTACTAAGAGATGGCTTCCATCGGGTTTTGCTAGCATAATTGATTACCTCGAAAGAGTATATGGTATCCGTTCAGTCATAATAGGCACAGAAGAAGAGATGTCTATAGCAGATGAGATAGTCTCCGCATCTAAGATTGCAATACCGATAATGGCTACAGGTAAGACATCACTCAGAGAATTGATTGCACTCATCTCAGAGTCTTCATTTATAATTGCAAATGATACAGGTCCCATGCATATCGCTTCTGCACTTGGAATTCCTGTGATTGTTATATTCGGACCAACGAATCCACTAAAGACAGGTCCTTATGGAGATAAGCATACTGTAATAAAGGCTGATGTAGAATGCGCACCATGTTTTAAGAAACATTGTGAGGATATGAGATGTATGAAATATATAGCCAGTGAGGAGGTCATTAGAAAAATAGATACCCAAATCCAGACATAAAGAGTTTAATAAGCATGACTGTTTTTCGCTTACTACGAGATTTTTCGGCAGTTCTAAACTCCTTTCGCTACAGCCTCGAAACTCACCCGCCTGAGGCGGGTTCAGACAGTCGAGGCTGTAGACGCTACAGTTCGCAAAGAACTGTTACCGAAAAATCTCTGATGTCGCTCAAGTCAGTCCTGCTTAACGTTAGATTTAGGATATGATATCTTAATCTTAGGACGTGGATGTTTCCATAAAAGAAAGGAGAATACTCATGGCAATAGACAAAGAGTTACTTGATATATTAGCCTGTCCAAAATGTAAGGGGGATATAAGACTCACAGAGGCAGGTGATGGTCTCATCTGTGACGCCTGTAAGGTCATGTATCCAATTAAAGATGATATCCCGATAATGTTGATAGACGAGGCGATACCGATAAAATAGAAACAATACCCTATATGCTAAAATCGTATTTAAGAAAAATACATGAAGTTGCTAATCGTGGTGATGCCAGAGAGGAGAGTTATTATCTTGCCCTTGTGGAATTGTTAAAGGAATATGCAGAATCAATTGGTAAAAGAAATATCCACATAACAACCCTACCAAAGAGAACCGAAGCCGGCAACCCCGATTTTAGAATCTGGGATGGGAAACAACATATTGTTGGTTATATCGAAGCCAAACCACCAACAGTTGAGCATTTAGAACAAATAGAAACAACAGAGCAGTTAAACCGTTATCTGCATATATTCCCGAACTTGCTATTAACTAACTTTTTTGAATTCAGGCTTTATCGCAATGGCAGTTTGATAGATAAGGTTCTTATCGGCAGACCTTTTATTGTGCATAAACTTAGAACCATTCCACCCGTTGAAAAAGAAGCAGATTTTATTAAATTATTTGAGAAATTCTTTTTCTTCTCCCTGCCCAGAGTCTATGATGCTAAAACTCTTGCAATAGAATTAGCAAAGAGGACACGCTTTTTGAAAGATGAGGTTGTTGCACAAGAGTTAAAGGAAGAAGAAAAGATAGGAAAAGGCTTTATCTTAGGATTTTATGAGGCATTCAGGCAGTATCTCATAAGCGGCCTTTCAAAAGAAGACTTTGCCGACCTTTATTCACAAACCATCACATACGGACTTTTTGCTGCCCGCACTCGTTCAAAGAATACATTTAATAGGAAAATTGCATACCATAACATTCCACCCACTATTGGAATTTTAAGAGATGTATTTAGATTTATTTCACTTGAAGACCCTCCTCAGCAGATGGAATGGATTATAGATGATATTTCAGAAGTTTTAGCAGTTACTGATGTAAATAATATCCTTCACAAATATTTTCATGAAGGTAAGGGTAAAGATCCTATTGTCCATTTTTATGAGACCTTTTTGGCTGAATACGACCCGCAAACAAGAGAAAAGAGAGGCGTGTATTACACTCCAGAATCAGTGGTCTCTTATATTGTTCGCTCTTTGCATAATATTTTGAAAGAGCATTTTAATAGACCAGATGGATTTGCAAGCGACTCAGTTACAGTTTTAGACCCCGCTGCTGGCACTCTTACATTTTTAGCCGAGGCAGCCAAACTGGCAGTAGAGGAGTTTATCTCTAAATATGGCGATGGTGGCAAGGAAAACTTCATAAAGGAGCATATCCTTAAAAACTTTTATGCCTTTGAACTGATGATGGCACCGTATGCAGTAGGTCACTTAAAGATGTCCTTTCTCTTGGAAGAGCTTGGTTATAAACTTCAAAGAGATGACAGGTTTAAACTTTATCTTACCAATACCCTAGAGATGGAAGAACTTGCCCAGACCGAACTTCCTGGTATGGCATCACTTTCAGAAGAATCCCATTTAGCAGGAGAGATCAAGAAAGAAACACCAATCTTGGTAGTGTTAGGCAATCCACCATATTCAGTAAGTTCTGCTAATAAATCAAAATTTATTGAAGGATATTTTACGAAAAAAGAGGGAAGAGATAAAAAAGGCAAGAAGCGGATGTTAAATGTGTACATTAGGGGTATCTTAGATGATTATAAAGATGCAGTTAAACAAGAAACTAATATTCAACCATTATCGGATGACTATATAAAATTTATTCGCTTTGCACATTGGAAAATCGACTATGCTGGATATGGTGTTGTTGGTATGATTACTAATAATTCTTATCTTTCTGGGTTGATTCATCGCGGCATGAGAAGAAAATTATTAGAAAGTTTTAACGAGACGTACATTTTAAATCTCCATGGAAATAGCCGCATTGGAGAAAAATGTCCTGATGGAAGTCCAGATGAAAATGT
>JBFLZU010000074.1 GCA_040756155.1 Nitrospirota bacterium
ACAGGGTCTTCTCCCATGATATAAAGGGCTTTCAGAGAGTCTTTTTTATATAACATCTCGAATATATCTTTCCCAGGCATCCCTTCTATAGATCTGAGGTCCTGAAGTTCTGAAGTTTTTGTAATGGATGTTTCATCTTCAGCACTTCTGCTCTTCAGCTCTAAGGTTCTGATATTTGGTGTCAGCACCTGCCATAAACCATAGGTGTTAGAGTATTCCGCTGGCATCTGAAGAGCAGAAGGTCCATCACCTGTGAGTATTGAGAGATTGGCTGCAGCAAGGGCGGTATTTAAGCCTTTTGTGTTTTCAGATGTCCCAATGGTAAGGGCGATAAGCCTGCTTTTAGCCAGAGCAAACTTTTTAGCTGCATTAAGAAAATCATCTTCTTTCACCCCTGTAATCTTTGAGACAGACTCAGGGGTATAATCCTTTAGCATTTCCAATAATGAGTAAAAACCTGATATGGATGATGCCCTTTCTCTGTCGTAAAGGTTTTCATCGATGATTACCTTCATTATCCCATTAAGGATTGCTACACCTGTACCTGGTTTAATCCTCAGCCACTGACTGCTATGTCTTGTGAGTTTTGTTTCTCTTGGGTCTGCTACTATGAGATTTGAACCTTCTTTTTTAGCTTTAAGAAATCTCAATCCCCAGACAGGAAGAGTAGATGTGATATCTGACTCAATTATCAGTATGGATTCTTTCCCTATCGGTGAATCGAGTCGAATGGGAAGGGAATTTAGTCCGAATGCCAGTTCTATTGACTTCTGAATCTTGGCATAGCCAAATCGCGCCGATGAGTCTATGTGGCTGCTTCCTATAGTTTTTCTCATAAATTTCTGTAACATATAGTTGTCTTCGACTGTGCATCTCGGTGAGCCAATCGCCCCTATAGAGTCAGACCCATAGGTTTTTATAATAGACTGAAGCTTCACTCCTGTATAGTAAAGTGCCTCCTCCCATGACACTTTTCTCAGTTCACCATTTTTTCTAATCAGAGGTGTCTTTAATCGGTTTTCAGCATATATAAAGTCAAAGCCAAACCTCCCTTTCCCGCATAAATCACCTTGGTTAATACCCTTTCCTTCTATCCCTCTTGCCCTTAATATTCTGTCTTCTCTTATGTCAAGAGTAATGGTACAGCCAACACCACAGTAAGGGCAGATGTTATCATGCTCTTCGAGAAACCATGCCCGAGCCCTGTATTTAAAGGGTTTACGTCCGAGAGCCCCAACAGGACATGCATCTATGCACTGCCCACAGAATTCGCAGTCAAGGGTCTCTTCAAAGGCAGGACTTACCTTGGCTTTAAAACCACGACCTATAAGGTTAATAGCACCTACCCCTTGAACTTCATAACAGACTCTCACGCACTTTCCGCAGAGTATGCATCTATTTGGATCCCTTTCGACGAGGGGACTACCTGTATCGGCAAGTTCATGTTTCCTTTCTCCCTTGAAGCGACTCTCAGATGGTCCATATTTAAATGCCATGTCCTGAAGTTTACATTCACCTGCTTTATCGCATATCGGGCAGTCCAGTGGGTGATGTATTAAAAGGAGTTCAAGGATAGTTCTCCTTGCCTTCTGCAGCCTTGGCGTATCTGTTTTCACGACCATGCCTGCCTCAGCAGGTGTTGAGCAGGATGCAAGAAGTTTCCTCTGCCCTTCTACTTCCACTATGCAGAGCCTGCATGCTCCGTAGGGTTTGAGTCTCCTGTCATAGCAGAGGTATGGTATATCAATGCCATGCTTAAGGGCTGCCTCAAGGATGGTTGTCCCTTCCTCTACAACAACCTTTCTATCGTTTATTATAAGTTCTATCATCTAAACTCCTCCAAACTTATCACTTATCACTTTTCACTTTTCACTAACATATCTGCTGGACCTATTTTCACTGCATTAAACTTTGTGGGACAGACCTCATAGCATGAGCGACACTTGATGCAAAGTTCCTGATCGATTCTATGAGGCTGTTTCTTCTCCCCTGTAATTGCACTTTGAGGACATGCCTTTAAACATAGACCACAGCCCTTGCATGCTGCCTCATCTATATAAAAGGTCACTAAACTCCCGCAGACCCCTGCCTTACACCATTTTTCTTTTATATGTGATTCATACTCATCCCTGAAATATTTTATGGTAGTTAGAACAGGATTTGGTGCAGTCTGCCCGAGACCACAGAGAGAGGTATCAATAACATCCTGTGAGAGCTCCTGAAGAAGCTCGATGTCTCCTTCATTACCCCTGCCTTCTGTAATATCTACGAGTTTATCTAACATTACCTTCGTGCCTATTCTGCATGGGGGGCACTTTCCACAGGATTCATCTGTTGTAAATTCAAGGAAGAATTTAGCTACATTTACCATACAGTTTAAGTCATCCATAACCACCATGCCACCAGAACCCATGATCGCACCTGTTGCAGTAATTGACTCATAGTCCACAGATGTGTCAATGAGTGATTCGGGTATGCATCCACCTGATGGTCCTCCTATCTGTACGGCTTTGAATTTGCGACCTTTCGTTATACCACCTCCGATATCATAGATTATAGTTCTAATGGGAACCCCCATCGGGACCTCTATTAATCCTATATTGTTTATAGCCCCTGTGAGGGCAAATACCTTTGTGCCTGTGGACTTTTCTGTGCCAAGACTCCTGTACCATTCTGCTCCATTTAAGATTATTGGTGGTATATTGGCGAATGTCTCCACATTGTTCAGGACACTCGGCTTTTCCCAGAGTCCTTTATGAACAGGAAAAGGTGGCCTTGGTCTTGGCATTCCCCGTTTACCTTCTATAGATCGCATAAGCGCTGTCTCTTCACCGCATACAAATGCACCAGCTCCCTGGTATATCTCAATATCAAAATTAAAACCTGTTCTGAGTATGTCTTTGCCGAGTAGACCATACTCTCGTGCCTGTTCGATGGCTATACTCAACCGTTTTACAGCTAATGGATACTCTGCTCTTACATAGATATAGCCCTGTGTTGCATCTATCGCCTTTGCACCAATGATCATTCCTTCAAGGACGGAATGTGGATCTGCTTCCATTACACTCCTGTCCATGAATGCACCAGGGTCACCTTCATCACCATTACAGAGGATATATTTCACATCTGATCTAACCTTTGAACAGAACTCCCACTTTAATCCAGTTGGAAAACCTGCTCCCCCTCTTCCCCTCAATCCTGAATCTTTCACCATCTTGATTATCTCTTCTGGCGTCATCTGGGTCAATGCCTTTGCTGCTGCAAAATATCCATCTCTCGCAATATATTCCTCAATCCTTTCTGGGTCTATCAGTCCTTTATTTCTGAGAACCCGTAGAACCTGAAGGCTAAAGAATGGAATATCCTTCATTACAGGGACTGCGACCTTCTTTTCTGGTTCTCTGTACATCAATCTCTCAACGGGACGCCCTTTCAATAGGTGTTCCTCTACAAGGTAAGGAACATCATCAACTGTTATTTTCTGATAAAAAATCCCTTCGGGATAAACTGATATCACAGGACCCTGAGCACAAAAACCATTACAACCTGTGAGAACCACTTTTATCTCTTCATGTAACCCCCGTCTTTTGATCTCTTCTACCAATACTTCTCTTATTTTCAAGGAGTTGCAGGCTACACATCCGGTTCCTGCACAAAGCATTAAATTAGCACGATATTTCTCCATTCCTTTTCTCCTCATTTATTAGTGTCAGTGTTCAGTGTCTGTTTTCAGTTAACTGACACTCACACTATTCACTGTCACTTTTTAATACGTCGTTTCACTCCCTATAACCAATGCGTATTCCTCCACTATATTACCCCCCAGAAGATGTTCCTTAAAGATCTTCCTTATCTTATCTTCTGTCAGGTCGCTATACTTTACAGGTGCGCTATTAATTATTTCGACTGTTGCCATTGGTTCACGACTGCATAACCCAGCACATCCTGATGTTGTAACTGCGATATCGGTTACACCACTTTTTGATATCTCATCTAATAAGGCGCTCATTATATTTCTTGCACCAGCAGCTATACCACAGGTCCCCATATGCACAGTAACTCTGGCTCTGTAGCCACCAGTTCTCAATGAAGAAGTAGCTTTATATTCCTCTTTTATTTTCTGTAAGTCTTCTATCTTAAGTCTCTGCATTTCTATACACCTCTCTATGCATATTCTTTGAGTACTCCCTTTACCTTTGCAGTATCTAAAGATCCGTGCGTATTATGATCCACCATCACAACTGGAGCAAGTCCACATGCACCGAGACATCTAACGCTTTCAAGGGAAAATTTTCTATCTCTGCTAATCTCACCAACATCAATCTTTAATTCCTCTTTAATCTTTCTGAGTATTTCCTCTGCTCTCTTTACATAGCATGCTGTCCCGAGGCATACCCTTATATTATGCTTTCCCTTTGGTTTCATTGTAAAAAACGAATAAAATGAGACCACACTATGGACTTCACTGACAGGGAGATTCAATCCACGGGCAAGAGCCCGCTGAACAGATGGTGGAAGATAGCCGACTATCTCCTGTGCCTGCTGTAGCACAGGTATAAGGCTTCCAGGTTTGTTCCGATTCTCTCTGATGATTCTATTGATATCTTCAGACTTGTCAGATATATCCTCTTCTGATGGTGCCTTCTCAACATAAACCCCTGTTTTTTTCCATGCCAGTGCCTTTGCAGTTACATCTACCAAGATTGCTGGCGAAAAAGGTTTTGGCAGGTAGTCTATAATCCCTAGACTAAGAGCATCTTTAATGGTTTCCTGAGATGGATAACCTGTAATAACCACAACAGCTGTTTCTGGTTTGGAATCTCTTATCCACCTGATAAGGTCTATACCATCAATCTCTGGCATCTTCAGATCTGTGACGACAAGGTCATAGTTATTCTTCTCAAGCAAACTCATAGCCTCCTTCCCACTCAATGCCCCTTCTATGCTGTAGCCTTCTGGTTTAAGGATACGCTCACAGCTTTTAATTACTATAGGTTCGTCGTCAACGACAAGAATATTACCTTCCATCTCTTTACCTCCTCGGTTATGTTGAGAACAGTTCCCCCTAGTTTCGCAGGATGAGACTTTAGTTTATAGATATCTCGTTATTTCATCTCTGTAACATCAATCCTTGTAAGCCATAGTAGCCATCCTTCTCCAAGGTGTTCTTTAACGAGTGAACACATAACATTATTTGCCTGTGTGTTTATCTCTTTAACTATTCCAGATATGGGAGAGATGAGCTCGTAAATATCCCCTGTACTTGTGAGAAGCCGTGCAAAGGGTTCTCCAGCCACAAGTGTATCTTTGTCCCTCAGGAAATCAACATACATGAGATTACCAGACAGAAGCCAGTATCTGAGGTCAAACCCTATCTCCCATGTAATCCCTTTCAGGGGTCTTGCCCACGTGCCTTCTTTGTAAAATATGACAGGATTATCCTTGTCTCTCAGTTGAACTACATAATCTCTGAACTCATCAATGAATGCCTTCCTTAATATCCAGCCCCGCTTATCAAAGACCTTCCTCGCAACATTAATCATAAACTCAGGTGTAAAGGGTTTCTCGATATACTCAAATGCACCAAGCCTGATCGATTCCTTAGCGTCCTCAAGGGTGGGATAGCCTGTGATTATGACTACATCTGTATTCGGCTGAATGACCCTTGCCTCTTTAAGTACAACCAATCCATTTATATCAGGTAGCCTTATATCAGAAATCAGGAGGTCAAACTCCTCTTTAGATAATCTCTTTAATGCATCTTCTCCTTTTTCTACAGTTGAGATGGTGTAGCCTTCTGCTCCGAGTATCCTTTTACAGCTCAAACAAACGACAGGATCATCGTCCAAAACGAGTATCTTTCTCTTTTCCATATAGCCCTCCTTTCTTGATAGGGTAAAATCTTAATATATTTTACAGAAAATATACAGCAAAATAAATGACAGATTTAACGAATTAGCCGAGCGACTTTAATCCTTCTTCAATTTCCATTCTGATCGATATAAGTGTGTCTGGTGTATTTATCGGGATTCCTCTTAGCTCTCTCTTTATCTTTCTGGTATCAAAGATATAACTATTATTATCTCTTACATGTTTATAAAGAAAGTCTATCTCTGGATTTGCTGCGATAAGTACTATCAATGTCTCTACCATATTTCCGAGTGGTTTTCTGTCTATATGACTATACTGAAATGTTACGGTGAGGGTTGTTCCTTTAGCCTTTTTTGATTTTATTGCAATATCTCCACCACTTTCCTTCGCTGCTTGAGCAATCAGAGATAGTCCCAGTCCTACTCTACGGGTCTTTCGGGTTGTAAAGAATGGATCAAATACTTTCTTTAATGTCTTATTATCTATTCCTCTACCATTATCCTTTATCTCTATTATAAGTGTGTCCCTCTGTATATCTTCGGTGACGATTACCTCGATTCTGTCTGCACCTGCTTCTATGGAGTTTTCTACAATATCCAGTATATGTAAAGACAGGTCTTCCATCACTCCCCCCATTCAATCCTTCTTCCATCAATACCCTTCAGGGCTGATACTATCTCTGCAACAACAGGCTCTTCGATAAAAAAACTCGTTGTCCTTCTACCAATATCTCTCAGAAAGTGGGCATCGGAGAAAGATACCCATGGGATATGGCTGTAATCTTTGAACAGCGATAAAGCTTTATCTTTATCAATCCTTGGAGATATTTCCAATGCATCCAATTTAAGGTTGTCAGGTATAAAACCTAATTGAGAGATTATACCAAACACCTCTCTGTCTATATGGCTTGCAATAGCAAGTCCTTCTAATGAACGAATGACATCCACAATGTTTTGAACTGAGAGACTGGTTGCACCTATCAGCAATCTCTTATTAAAGTTTAATATTTCATCATTTTCATTTACCACTACCTGATAGCCAGATGCCTCTTCATCGTTTTCCCCATCTGATAGATTTGCATAAACTATCTCCTGCAAAGCCATGACATTCTCTATTCTGTCAAAGAGTGCCAGGATATGCACCTCCTCTGAAGATGTTACCTCCATTCCAGCAATGAGATGTATGTCTTTCTCTCTGGCAACCTTTTTTGTAACTGAGAGATTCTCGGCAGAATTATGGTCGCAGATACCAATAATACTCAATTCCTTTGAAGTGGCTTCTATGACTATTCGGGAAGGCGTCATGTTGAGGTCAGCACAGGGAGAGAGACATGAGTGTATATGTAAGTCGGCTCTGAATTGTTTTAGCATTAGATGAAATTCTAAATTCCAAATCCCAAATTACAAATAAATCTCAATGACCGAAATTTCAATAACCAAAACATCTCTTTTGTTTGTAATTTGGTGCTTGGCGATTGGAATTTATTTGGCTATTGATGCTTGAGATTTGGAATTTAAACATTTTGGTATTGTTGGTTTATCATTTAAACCTTGACATTTCTTATCGCTGGGAACAAGCATCATTTAAGGAGATGGTAAAGTCTTCCTGCAATCTCAAAGGTCGGGAGCCTGCTCACCATAATCGTAATACCTTCAGCCTCTGCCTTTTTTAAGGTTTCTTCCTCAGGCTGTCTTCCATTGACAATGATAACACCTGATAGATTTTTTAAACTCGCAACAGCGATGGTATTTGGATGGGTCTGAAGAGTTATCCAGATATCACCCTCCTTGCTGTTTGCTATAACATCCGAGAGGAGATCACTTACATAACCTCCTGTTACTTCTCTTTGAAGGTTTCTCCCTGAGGATTTTACCTCTAAAGACAACTTCTCGACAATCTCAAAAAGTTTCATTTATGATATCCTTTTGTGCTTTTTTGAGGTTTATAATCATTTCAACAGTCGTCCCCTCTCCAACAACTGATTCTATCCTGAATGCATCTGAATTCTTCTTCATATTGGGAAGCCCCATACCAGCACCCCACCCCATCTCCCTGACCCAGTCCGGGGCTGTTGAGTATCCCTCCTGCATTGCCAGTTCAATGTTTTCAATACCAGGTCCCATATCCTCTACGACTATCCTGAGGTGCTCAGGCGTAATATAATAACGCATTATTCCAGCCACTGCATATATTATAACATTCATCTCTGCCTCAAAGGTTGCTATTGTTGTCCTCTTAACAGTATTCTCGTCCAGCCCGAGTTCAATAAGGGTAGACTTCAACTGAGACGATGCCTCACCAGCCCTTATAAAATCCCCTCCAACTAAATGAAAACTTCCTTCAAGTGTATCCTTGACAGCCATTTGTTATCGTTCACGCCAGCCTCTTTTCGAGCGCCCTTTTAACGACACTGAGGAGTTCATCAGGTGTAAATGGCTTCTCGATGTAGTCAAATGCACCAAGTTTAATTGCCTGAACCGCTGTGCCTACCGTTCCAAACCCAGTTATTATAATAACCTCAGTATTAGGCCACCCTTCTTTGATCTTCTGGAGAATCTCAATACCATCCATATCTGGCATCTTGAGATCGGTCAGGACAATGTCAAATATACCATCCTCAAGGCATTTCAGTCCTTCTTCACCACTTGGGACTGTCTCTACCTCATAGCCTTCAGGAATCAATGTCCTCTCACAACTAAGCCTTACTATCGCTTCATCATCTATAACAAGAATTCTCTGTTTATCCATAGCGAACTCCCTTCTAATGAAAACTGAATATTACAATAAACTATAGCATACTGTTATTCCGCTACAGGAAATCTGATAAAGAAGCTTGTTCCTTTGCCTACCATACTTTTAACCATTATCTCTCCGCCATGATGTTTTACAATCCCATAACTCACTGCGAGGCCAAGCCCTGTCCCTTTCCCGACAGGTTTTGTGGTGAAGAAGGGCTCAAAGAGATTGCCGAGATGTTCTTCTGAAATTCCATGCCCTGTGTCAGTAAATTCGATCGAAACAAACGACCTTCCATCTGATGTGACCTTTCGTGTTGCAATAGTAAGTGTTCCTCTATCATCCATAGCATCAGCAGCATTAATAATCATATTCATAAAGACCTGCTGGAGGTGGGAAGGGTCACCTTTAATGTATGGAAGTGTATCATCCATATGTATAACGAGTTTCACATTGTGGAATTTTGCCTGACCTCGCACAATAGAGAGAGTGTTGTCCAGAATCATATTAATATTTATCAGACCTTTCTCAGAGGGTGTTGCTCTGGAAAAACTCAGGAGTCCTTTTATAATCTTTGAACATCTCTCAGTCTGTTCAATGATAATCTCAACATCCTCTCTGTCCTGTTTATTTTCAGGTGGGATTCTCTTTAACATAAGGTGGGAGAAGGTAACGATTCCAGTAAGGGGACTATTAAGTTCATGTGCAACACC
Organism: Nitrospirota bacterium; assembly: GCA_040756155.1. Lineage (NCBI taxonomy): Bacteria > Pseudomonadati > Nitrospirota > Nitrospirota bacterium. The sequence continues at coordinate 9,321 of JBFLZU010000074.1, forward strand.
TGCTGCCATTCTGCCGAGCGATGCCAGTTTTTCTGTGTGAATTAACTGATTCTGTGCCCTCCTGTATTCTTCTGTCTTTTTGGCGACTTCTTCCTCAAGCGTTTTAGTCCACTCCTCTAATTTTTTTCTTGATGCCTTTAATTCCCTTGTCATCAAGTTAAATGCTGCTCCAAGCATTCCTATCTCATCCTTTGTATTTATATTAACGGTATGATCAAGATCTCCAGAGGCAACCTTTTCCATCCCCTCGGCTAAAAGAGATACTGGTTTAGTAATAAAACGGTAAAGGACGAGACAGAGAACAACAGATATAGCAGAGACAAAAATTACCCCGAAGCCAGCTATAGTATAGCTCTGTTTCCTGATAGATGTTTTTATGGGTGAAAGGGAAAATCGTGTTTCCATCACACCGAGTATATCCTGTTTCTTTGAGTGGACATGGCATGATGCTGTGTAGCAGGAATACATGTTATATATTGGCTCCACGAATTCTAATGTCATTGATCCATCCTTATGTTCTTTTATCGTCCATTGTTTTTTCCTGGCTATTTCTTCCTTTTTCCCCTCCATGTTCAGTCTCAAGATATCGAATGCAATCGAATTCTCTCCAATAGTATTTCCGATCTCAGTTTTGACAGATGAGTAAGCAATCTTACCATCCGAGTCTAATAGCCTGATACCTGTAATACCCTCGGCAGAACCTAAAGATTCAATCGTATTCTGTATCAATTCTCTGTTATAGGTGAGCATACCGTAGTGAATCGACTTCTTCACTGATGCAACAAACGAACCTCCATACTTTAAGACATTATCCATGAACTCCTTCTCTCTATACATAATAAAAGGGCACCATAAGAGAAGACTCATCCCCACGAAGAGAGTCCCAATCGTTAGCACAAGTTTTCCTGTTAATGAATGTAGAGATTTCTTTATCATCAAAGTTGATTATACTACACGAAGGAGAAAAAATGCTACTACGTCCTAAGTTTAAGGGTTGCTTGACATTCGAAGTAAGTAATAGTAAGATATTTATCAATAGATATTATGAACATTGACCTGTTTAAAACATTTATTGTCGTCACAAGACTCCAGAGTATTTACAAGGCAGGCGAAGAAATCTATCTGACACAACCGGCGGTATCGAAGCAGATTAAAGCCCTCGAGCAGCATTACGGTATTAAACTTTTCGAAAGAGGCAACAAAAGACTCATATTAACTGAAGACGGCAAGCACCTATTGGATTACGCTTATCGGATCATGGGCCTTTATAATGAATCAATAGAATCCATTCATGAAAAAGAAAAACAGGTAAAAGGCACTTTAAAGATAGCGGCAAACCTGACCCTCGGCATCTATATTTTGCCAAAGTTAATCAAACCTTTTTACAATATCTATCCTGACCTCAGAATCGAGATGTTCATGGACAATACGGAACATATCCTCAACGCCGTGAAACATGGCGAAGCGAATTTCGGGTTTATCGGAACGAACCCTAGAGACCCTTTAATCATCCTTCATCCTATTTATCAGGACAAGCTTAGAGTAGTTGCTGGGCAAGAGTTAGAAATCAATAAAAAGGTGGTTAGTTGGAAGGAGCTTGAGGCACTCCCTTTTGTGCAGCGGGAAAGAGGATCAGACATTCGTGAGACCTACGAGCAATGGATTAAAGAGCGTGATATCAAATTGACGCCGAGGATAGAATTGAACAACACCGAGGCGATCAAATCCTTCGTACAATCTGGCATGGGATTCTCGATTCTTCCATGGTGCACTGTAGAGCATGAGGTCAGGACGGGATTGCTTCGCGTGATCTCAGTTCCTCACTTTGATTTCCTTCAGAATTATTACATCTGTCATTACA